>JAFWRC010000182.1 GCA_017508825.1 Lachnospiraceae bacterium | reverse complement strand
TCACGGTGCCGGAGCGGGTGCTGCAGGCTTCGGTGCTGCAGGCTTCGGCGCTGCCGGTGCTGCTGCAGGCTTCGGTGCCGGTTTTGCCGGTGCTGCTGCGGCCGGTTTGGAAGCTGCCGGTGCTGCGCCCTTTACAGGTTCTCCCTGCATACCGCCGGCTGCTTTTACCAGCGCGATCACTTCCTCCATCGCCTTGTTCATATCCTTCAGGCCCGGAAGGATCGTCTGCGTATTCTTAACACCGTAAAGGGTCTGCAACGGCATTACGATCACCAGTGCATCCGCGCCCTGGAACTCGCCTTTCTTGATATCGCGGATCTCTTTCGCCTCGTATTCAAAAGTGGAAACATACTCGTTCTTGCCTTCTTCGTTGCAGATATAACCACGTCCGGAAATCTTAACGCTGTCCGGTCTGGTATCGTCTGTACGCAACGATAATTTTTCCTGTTTTACGGACAGGAACGATTTTAAGCTGCTTCCCCAGTTACACTGATACTCTTTTACTGCCATTTTTTTACCCTCCTGTAAAAATATAAACACTGCCGTTCCTACGGCAAACATTTTTGTAAGAAAACAGATCGACTTTCCGCCTTCTTCTGTAAGTTTAATATATCAATTAAAAAAGCCCGTTTCAAGAGCGTTTCGGCTCTCAAAAAGGCTTTTGACCATTTCAACTCATATTGTGCAAAAAAAACACTTAACCAAAATGTCTTTTTTGCCTCTTAGAGCAATATTGTTTTATCCAAAAGATCTTTTTTTTCTTTCAGGCTGCCTTCCAAACGCTGCCTTGTGGTTTCCATAATACCCAATTTAGTAATGTCTACGACCTTTACGGGCGGATAGATGCCCTTTGCAAGAGATCTCATTTCCGAAAGCAATATTGTTTCACTTTTTTCATCATCCATATTGATGAAATCGATCAGGATCGTGCCGCTGATATTACGTGCCGGTATCTGGTACATGATCTCACGGGCCGCTTCCAGGTTCAGCTTAAGAAATGTTTCTTCACGCTCCTTCCCGGCCCGTGTCTTTGCCGAATTCACATCGATCACGCACATCGCCTCGGCTTCCGTGATCACAAGCTCCGCTCCGCAGTCCAGCCATACTCGCTCGGCACAGATCCGCTTTATCTTCGCCTGCAGCCCGTACAAAGCAGCCACCGTGATATTGCGGTCCTCATACAGACGCACAACGGAAGTTCCCGCCCCGATACGTCCTGCTTCCGTCATAGCCTTCTCATACAGTTCCACGGATTCCGTGATCCATACACCGCCGTTTTCTGCCATCTTTTGAATGCTCTGCGCGATCACGGATCCGCAAGAATGCAGCCGTGTACAGGAAACCTCTCTGTTTGCCCGCTCACATATTTTCTTAAACTGCGCTGCAAGGGATCGTACTTCCGTCATCAGTTCTTCTTCTCCGGTTTCTCCGGCTTTCGTCCGGAACAGGATCCCGACAGACTGTTCCTGCAAAACATCCTTTACCTCCGGTGTATCGCAGATCTCCCGAAGCCTTTTTTTCTGTTCTGCTGTCAGTTTCTGTGAATAGCGGATCCCGGACTGTCCGGCGCTCATCACCATACAGTCTCCGCTGACCGCCAGTTTTGTGGTTGCTTTGGCCAGTTTTTCCCGATAGGCCAGTGTTTCCACCATCACCGGCAGAATGGTCCCGACTTTATGGATCCCGGGCAGAAAAAAACGCCCCCCTTCGGTTTCAACAAAGGAGGCTGATATTGCCTTAGAGATCTGTACCACTCTGGCGAGCCAGATATCGCCGACTCTCGGCGCATCAGTCTGTTCCGTCAGTACCTGCCGGATCCTGCCCTCTTCCAGCATGTAGATCACGGTCCACGCCTGTTCTTCGG
This sequence comes from Lachnospiraceae bacterium, assembly GCA_017508825.1. GTDB lineage: Bacteria > Bacillota > Clostridia > Lachnospirales > Lachnospiraceae > NK4A136. The sequence continues at coordinate 77,438 of JAFWRC010000182.1, read as the reverse complement.
CATCATTGACCGAATACGCCAGCGCGCGCATCCCATCCGTTTTCATCTCAGAGAGTTTTTCTTTTTTCGCTTCTTCCTTTTGCCGTATCACGCATCCGCCCCCAAACAGAGCAGCGGAACATACTCCCCGTTCCGTTCACCGTAGATTTCTTTACGGACGATGCGGGATGCAGTGATCGTATCCTCCGTAACACGCTCCGCAAGAAGCGAGAACACATCCGCCGGTCTTACATTCAATGCGCTGCCGCTCAAAAGGCGCATCTTAATTACCGGCTCCTGATCATCCACAGTAAGGCTCAAGATGCCCGGTCGGATATCTTTTGCCTTTTTTTCTTTTTTGCCGCCTTTTTTTCTGTGATCTGCTGAACTGGTCGCTTCTTCCTGCGGTTTTCCCAAAAGCAGGATCTTCTCCTGCATCATGTTGACCACAGCAGTCATCAGGATGCCCCGCAGTTTTTCCGTATCCGTTCCGTCCACATGGATCTCATAATCTGCCGCTGCAACACTCGCCATGGCATTCAGCGCTTTCTCCGGCAGCCGTGCCGCCCCGCAGATCCATATCCCTTCATTCATCACATCATTCAGAGCACGGCTCAGTTCCTCCGCCGGTATCTCTTCCGTCAGCTCCAGATCCATATAATCGCCTTCCGTTTCCATTGCCACACCGAGCGGATACGCAAAGGACATGATCTGATGCGGATGAAAACCTTCGGTATACTTTGCCGGTATGCCGGAACGCATCACCGCTTTCTGAAAATAGCGCAGCATATCCAGGTGCCCCAGATAGCGCACCGGACCTTTTCTTGCAAATTTAAACCTGACCGTTATACTCATCTTTTCTTCACACAGATCCCACACTGATAACTTGCACAACCGCAACCGCTGCACTTATCCCTGCAATTGGAGGTCGTCACTTCCGCTCTTGCGCGGCGCCACTCATTCAGCAGCCATTCTTTCCTGACACCGCAATCCACATAATCCCAGGGGAACAGCTCATCTTCTCCACGCTCGCGGAAAATGTAGTTTTCGTAATCCACACCGCACTCTTCGAAAGCTTTGATCCACCGTTCATAGGAAAACTGTTCCGTCCATGCATCAAACAATGCGCCATCCCTGTACGCCCATTCGATCGCCGCAGCTACCCTGCGGTCCCCTCTGGCAAAGATGCCTTCGATGATCGTCGTCCCCGCTTCGTGATAATGATAGGTGATCGACTTCTGGTTCAACTGCTCACGCACACTTCGTTTGCAAAGGGATGCCTTATCCAGGAAATGTTCCATGGTATCCATCGGCGCCCATTGGAAGGCCGTAAACGGCTTGGGAACAAAGAACGAGGAACTGGCCGTGATCTGTACACGTCCGTTTCTCTGGTCCTTCGGCACCGTCTCGTAATATACTTTCGCGATCTCATTACACAGCTCTGCGATCGCGCGCACATCTTCTTCCTGTTCAAAGGGCAGTCCCAGCATAAAATAGAGCTTTACTTTATTCCATCCGCCCTTAAATGCCAGTGTCGCGCCGTTTAAGATATCGTCCTGCGTCAGACCTTTGTTGATCACATTACGCATACGCTGGCTGCCCGCCTCCGGCGCAAAGGTCAGACTGTTCTTCTTCACATCCTGCACCTTGTTCATCACATCGAGTGAGAAGGCATCAATACGTAATGACGGCAGGGAGATATTGATCTTTCTGCGGTTGCATTCCCCGATCAGTTCTTCCAGCAGCTGCTTTAAACCCGAATGATCGGAAGTGCTTAAGGAACTCAGAGAAATCTCTTCATAGCCGGTATTCTGCAGTATGGCTTCCGCGTGTTTCATCAGCGTATCCACACTGCGTTCCCGGACCGGTTTATAGATCTGGCCTGCCTGGCAGAAACGGCAGCCGCGGATACAGCCGCGCTGTACTTCCAGTACTGCGCGATCCTGCGCCGCACGGATAAACGGTACTACCGGCTTTTCCGGATAGAAACTGCCATCCATATCCTGCACGAGCACTTTACGTACTTTCACCGGAATATCATCGTATTTCGGCAGCATGCTCTTTAACGTACCGTCTTCCTTGTATTCCACATCATAAAGCGACGGTACATAGATTCCTTCGATCTGCGCTGCCCTGCGCAAAAAGTCATGTCTGGAAATTCCCTTTTCTTTGCATTCTTCATACAGATCAAAGAGCCGGCGGTACATCACTTCACCTTCTCCGATATAGAACATATCAAAGAATTCCGCGATGGGCTCCGTGTTATATACACAGGGCCCGCCGCCGATCACGATCGGATCGTCTTCCTCGCGGTCCTCTGCATGAAACGCGATCCCTGCCAGATCCAGCACCTGCAGGATATTGGCATAACACATCTCATACTGCAGCGTCATCCCGAGAAAATCAAAACCCTTCACCGGATCCTGGCTTTCCAATGCAAACAGCGGAATATGATCCCGGCGCATGATCGCATCCAGATCCTTCCACGGTGAAAATACACGCTCACACCAGACATCCTCGTAGGTGTTCATCAGACCGTATAAGATCTGCATCCCCAGGTGGGACATACCGATCTCATAGATATCGGGAAAACACATAGCAAAGCGGACCTTTACCTGATCCGCTTTTTTCATGACACTATTTAACTCACCGCCGGTATACTGCGACGGTTTCTCTACCTGCATCAATATCTCATGAGACAGGGCAAGTTTTCTTTCCGAAAAATCCATACATTTACCTTCTTGCGAGTTCCCGGGTGATCTCTTCCCAGGTTACGCCGCGCTCAGCCATCAATACCATCACGTGATAAAGGAAATCCGAGATCTCATACTTGATCTCTTCCTTGTCCGGATTCTTCGCCGCGATCACGATCTCCGTACATTCCTCGCCCACTTTCTTCAGGATCTTATCAATACCCTTGTCAAACAGATAATTGGTATAGGATCCTTCCTTCGGATGTACCTTACGGTCCATGATCACATCGTATACATCCGTAAATACCTTCATCGGATCCGCATCCAGATAATCCTTCTTAACGATCTCGTTGAAGAAACAGCTGCGGTTACCGGTATGGCACGCCGCACCGATCTGGCTCACCTTTGCCAGCAGCGTATCCTTATCGCAATCGGCGTGCAGGGACTTCACATATTGGAAATGTCCGCTGGTCTCGCCCTTTACCCACTGACTCTTGCGGCTGCGGGAATAATAGGTCATACGTCCGGTCTGGATGGTCGTATCAAATGCCTGCTCATTCATATAGGCCAGCATCAGCACTTCCTTGGTGCGATAATCCTGTACCACGACAGGGATCAGCCCGTCCGCATTTACCGTCAGTTCGGAAAACTTCAGCTTGGCATCAAAGCCGTCCACATCCACACCGCTTTCGGAGCAGAATGCCTTGATGGAATTGATCTCTTTTGCATTTGCATTGACCAGCGGTCCGAAGACACCGGCCACTTTTTCCTTACCGAGCAGACCCGCAATCTGCCCCGGCGCAGCATCCGGCATCGGTACCAGTACCGGCACTTCCGAAGCCGCCAGTACTTCCGTTACGGTTCCGCCGGCATAATGATCATCACTGTTTACCACGATCAGTTCGGAGATGAACTCGTGGATCACAGCGGTGTTCTTCGATACCTCTTCCGCGTTTGCAACACAAGCCAGGATGCGGTCCTTGCCGAAACGCTTGGATACATCCTCTGCCAGTTCTACATTGCTGCTCTTCGCAAAATTCAGTGCCGCCTTAGTGCAGCCGGCATACAGGATCTTCTTCACATCTTCAAAACGTTTGATGTTGCCGCAGCCGGTCACCGGTACTTCCGCAGCGGCTGTGATCTTTTTCAGTTCCCCGATGGATACGTCATGTTCCGCATCATTTTCAGACAAGTCAAAAACGATGATCTCATCCACACAATAATCGGAAAAGGCTTTTGCCAGTTCCTCCGGCGTTGCCTCCAATGCCGTACGATCCATGCGGCTCTTTACTGCCTTACCCTGATACAGATAGATCGATGCCGTAAATTTCTTTTTCATAGTTTTCCTCGTTTACCTTCCAATCTGTTCAATATGATCAAAGATTTCTTAATTCAAAGATTTCTTAATTCAAAGATTTCTTAATTCAAAGATTTCTTAATTAAAGATTTCCTTTGGTGCTGAGCACGCCCTGTACTCTGGGATCCAGCTGTGTTGCCGCATCCACCGCCTTACCGAACGCCTTGAATGCAGCTTCCAGGATGTGATGTCCGTTCTCGCCGGAAATCTGCTTTAAGTGCAGATTGATCGCTGCCGAATAGGACACGGCGTAGAAGAACTCTCTTGCCAGTGTGGTTTCAAATTCACCGCAGCGTTCCTCTTTCACATTCAGATCATAGGAGAAGTACGGTCTGCCGCAAAAGTCCACGGAACACAGGACCAGTGCATCATCCATCGGCAGGATAAAGGATCCGTAACGTACCATACCTGCCTTATCACCCACAGCTTCTTTCAGAGCCTGCCCCAAAACGATACCGGTATCTTCCACCGTGTGGTGTCCGTCTACGTTCAGATCACCTTTCACGCAGCACTCCAGATCCATAAATCCGTGTTTTGCATAACCCGAAAGCATATGATCAAAAAAGCCGATCCCCGTTTCTACTTTGGATGTTCCGCTGCCGTCAAGTACAAGCTTTACATTGATATCCGTTTCTTTAGTCTTACGTGATACCGCTGCCTCCCGCATCTTACGCTCCTCCGTTTTTTTATTTACTCAAATCTCACACCGATCGAATTGGCATGAGCTGTCAGGCCTTCCTTATTTGCAAAGAACATAATGTCTTTGTAATCCCGCTCCAACGCTTCTCTCGAGTAGGAAATGATACTGGTCTTCTTAACAAAATCATCTACATTTAACGGTGAGAAAAACTTTGCCGTTCCGTTGGTCGGAAGGATGTGATTCGGTCCCGCAAAATAGTCCCCCAGCGGTTCCGAACTGTACGGTCCTACAAAGATCGCACCTGCATTCCGCACCTTGGTCATCACCTGCATCGCATCTTCGGTGATGATCTCGAGATGCTCGGATGCGATATCATTGACTGCCGCAATGGCGCTGTCCATATCTCCGGCCACAAAGATAAAGCCGAACTGCTCCAGAGATTTCTCGATGATCGCCTTGCGCTCCAGCTTCGGTACCATCTGATCGATCTCTGCGCTCACCTGTTCCGCCAGTTTTGCGGAAGTAGTCACCAAAATCGCCGATGCCATTTCGTCATGCTCTGCCTGGGAAAGCAGGTCTGCCGCTACATATTTCGGATCTGCCGTCTCATCCGCCAGTACCAGAATCTCGGAAGGTCCTGCCACGGAATCGATGCTCACCTGGCCATATACGGCTTTCTTTGCCAGAGCCACATAGATATTGCCCGGGCCGCAGATCTTGTGCACCTTCGGAATGCTCTCGGTCCCGTAAGCCATGGCTGCGATCGCCTGCGCGCCGCCCACACGATAAATCTCATCCACACCTGCCACATAAGCAGCCGCCAGGGTTTCCCGGCTCACTTCACCGCCCTGTCCCGGAGGTGTCAGCATTACGATGCGTTCCACACCGGCTACCTTAGCGGTCACTACACTCATCAAAAGGGATGACGGGTACGCTGCTTTACCGCCCGGCACATAAACACCGACGATCTCTAACGGGGTAAATTTCTGCCCCAGGATGGTTCCGTCCGCCTGGGTATCGATCCAGCTTAAGCGTCTCTGCTTTTCGTGAAAATTACGGATGTTTTCGGCTGCCTTCTGCAGGATACGCAGAAACTCCGGATCTACGGAAGCAACAGCTTCTTTGATCTCATCATCCGCCACACGGATATTGTCACTCGTCAGGTGATAATGATCGAATTTTTCCGAATAATCAAAAAGAGCAGCATCTTTATTCTCACGTACATTTGCAATGATATCGTTCACCCTTGCCTCGATGTCCGCGAAATGATTGGTGCTGCGCTTCTCCAAAGTCTTCTTCAGTTCCGCTTTGTTCGCTTCGTTCAATTCAATGATCTGCATTTTATCACCCTTCTTTATGTATTTTATAATAAATCCCTTAACTCATTGATCAGGTTACGGATGCGTTCATGCTCCAAACGCATGCTCACCTGATTGACGATCATCCGCGCCGATAACGGACAGATCTCTTCCAATACGGTCAGACCGTTTTCCCGCAGCGTACTGCCGGTTTCCACGATATCCACGATCACGTCGGAAAGTCCGACGATCGGTCCCAGCTCCACGGAACCGTTCAGCTTGATGATATCTACGGTCTGGTGCTTCACATTATGGAAATAATCCCTTGCGATCTCCGGATACTTGCTGGCCACGCGGATCATCTCATGATGCTCCAGCTTTTCGCGTACACTTTCCGGTCCGCACACACACATACGGCATTTGCCGAATCCCAGATCCAGCACTTCAAAAGCCCTGCGGCCTTCCTCCATGATCGTATCCTTGCCGACCACACCGATATCCGCCACACCGTATTCCACATAGGTCGGTACGTCCGGCCCTTTTGCAAGGAAGAAACGTACCTTCTTTTCCTCATTGACAAAGATCAGCTTGCGGCTGCTCTTATCTTCCATCTCGCTGCAGTCGATCCCGACTTTGCCGAGCAGCGCCAGCGTCTTTTCCGCCAGCCGCCCCTTGGTCAGCGCAAATGTCAGGTATCGTTCTGTATTTTTGATCTCTTCACTCATTCCTGTTTCTGTTTCCAATCTTTAAATATTCCCGAAAAACCGTATCTCCTTGATACCGTTCTGCTTTGCATAATCTTCATATTCGGCCTTTCCGATCTTTTCGTCCCGGATCAGCCCGGATACACGCTTTCCTTCCGCGCGCATCTTAGTGATCTGTGCAAACGCCTCTTTGCGGCCCGCTTCATCGTAAACGATCCATGTGATCCCGTCTGCCACAGGCTTCTTTGCGCCCTGTGCAGAAAGCGCGCTCTGAATATCATCCAGCAGGAAAACGCAGCCGATGGCCGGCGCATCCTTGCCGAATCTCGAAAGCAGGTTATCATAACGACCGCCCTTAACAATTGCATCACCCACGCCATAGGTAAACGCCTTAAAGATCACACCGGTATAATAATGGAACTTGCTGACCATTCCAAGATCAAAAGAAACATATTCCGCCAGCCCGTACAGTTCCACCAGGGAGTACAGCTCCACCAGACGGTCGATCGCATTCCTGGAACGCTCATTGGTCACCAGCCTGCGCGCCTCTTTTAGTTCATCGATCGTACAGATATCTCCGGCATGCTGCAGCAGATCCAGATAATTCTTAGCCACACCGGCTTCCCGCAGCACTTCTTCCGCGCCATAATAATTCTTTACGGAAATATACTCGCGCAGATCTAAGATCACCTGCTCATCCAGGCCCGCTTCCTCGCAGATTCCCTTGAAAAAGTCGATCTCGCCGACACTGACCGTAAACTGGTCAAATCCGGAACTCTTCAGTGCTTCGATCACCAGACAGATCATCTCCGCGTCTGCTTCCACGCGCTCCTCTCCGATGAGTTCCACACCCATTTGTGTTGTCTCGTTCAGTTTGCCCTGCAGCTGCGTCGTGTTTGTAAACGCATTGCCTTCATAGCAAAGGCGGATCGGCATCGGATCTTCCATAAAATACTTTGCCGCGCAGCGTGCAATGGAAGGGGTGAAATCCGGGCGAAGCGCCAGCGTATTTCCCTCTTTATCAAAAAACTTATACAGATCCTTTGACGGAGTCGTGCCCACTTCTTTGGAAAACACATCAAAAAACTCAAAGGCCGGTGTCTGGATCTCCTGATATCCATAGCAGTCAAATATTTTCTGCAGCCTTTTTCCTGTCCGGCGCTTCCAATCCAGCTCCGCTCCGTAAATGTCTCTTACGCCTTCCGGCGTATGTATCAATAATCTTTCCATAACTCGATATTATATAATAATTTTCTACACTATGTCAACCGCGGTCTGTTTTCCGTTTTTACTCCGTTTTTGCAGCAGTACAAAACCAAGTGCCAAAAATACGATACCGCCGATCACCATTCCGGCACCGGTACCGAAACTGATGGTCTCTTCCGCCAGAAACGGCAGTTTCTGCGTGATCGGCTCCTCAAACTGCTGCAGCAAAAGCGACGTCAGATTATTCAGCGCATGCATCAGGATCGACAGCCAGATACACTGCTCCTTCCAGGCCACATAAGTAAGTACGATACCAACCAGTCCGATCAGGAAAAACTGCAGAATACTCATGTGATACAGGCCAAACATCAGGCCACAGACCACTACCGCAACCCATGCTTTATACTTATGCTCCAAAGCTCCAAGCAAAAATCCGCGGAAGACAAATTCCTCGCAAACCGGCGGTACCACGGCAACTGCCAGTATCAAAAGCCATAACGGCTTATTCTCCCAGAGTGATACCAGCATCTCCGTGTTCTCCGTTGACAGCGAAGGGAATGCTGCGGTGATCAGCCCGCCGATCACCTGTATCACCAGATAGGATCCGATGATCATCAATACGGATGCGATCACAGCAATCCCCCGGGGCTTCCTGAGATGAAAAACCTTCGTAAAATCAGCCTTCATGTACCAGGAATAGCCGAGTACACAAGCCAGCATCAATCCCTGTTCCACGAACAGGCCGTACAGCCCCCACTTGGCTACCGCCAGCGAACCCGCAAAGAGCATCACGATCAGCAGGATAGAGAACAAAAGCACCACATCGCCGATACCCGGGATCTGTTTTTCCTTCATATCCTTTCTGGCTTCCATCAGGTGCAGGGATGCTGCCGCATCACCAAACAGGATGTTTTCCGATGAGAACAGCCTTGCCATCAGCACTACTGCGATCCCCGCATAGGCCAGATTGGAGATCAGCACCATCGCGATCCGCGACAGTTCAAAATGAAACTTGAACAGCTCCGCGATCAGCAATGTGATATTGACCACCGGGATCAACGCTGTAGTGCCATCCAGGCGAAGCGACGGGATCATCCCGGCCATACCGCCCATCATAAAGATCAGCATCACCGGTGTGGTGTAGTTTTGCGCTTCCTTAAAACTTCTTGCATAGATGCAGGCACACAGGCATACCGCCGACGCAAACATGGCAAATACCAATACGCAGAGCAGTGTTATGATCATTGCCGGGATATACGAAAACAGATTGATCCCCATGTCCTGTCCGACCGCCGCCGTACTGCTCATTAAGTAGATCGCCATGATCCCCATGGATAAGAGATTGAGCAGCGCCGCAGCTACGGCTACCGTAGATGTCGCCAGGAATTTTGCCGTGATCAGTTCCAGGTTTTTGACCGGGAGCGTCAGCAGCGTTTCCAGAGTACCGCGCTCCTTTTCCCCGGCTGTGGTATCGATTGCCGGATATAATGCTCCCATCAGGATACTCGTGATCAGAAGGAACGGAACGATATAGCCAAAGATATAGCCGGCATTTTCTTCTTTGGTGGAAAAATCCTTCATCGCAAAGTTGATCGGCGATATGGTCTCTTTGATATCCAGTCCTTTTTCCTCGAGAATATCATCCCGCAGATCATCCCGGTAATCCCCGAGCATATCCTTAAGCATCCCGCCAGCCGTCTGCGAATCCGTCTCGGAAGCCATATATCCGATCTCATAATACGGACGATTTTCCGATACCGACTGCATGACATACGCATCTACTTCCTTCTGCCGCAGCGCCTCTTCGGAATCCCGGTTCTCCGTATAGGAATCCACAAAAACAAAATCGTATTCATGCTTTTCCTGATGCTCCAGGATAAAGTTCTTCAGTTCTTCCGCATTTTCGGTATCCTGTACCGACACACGGTAACTCTTGCTGGTCGATGCCTTGAGCATGGACGTAGAAAGATACATGGAAAACATAAAGATCAGCGGATACAGGATCAGCGGTACTACGATCATCATAAGAATAGTCTTTTTATCGCGCAGGATATCCAGGATCTCTTTCCGGTAAAGGGCTTTTACGATCTTTTTATTCATAACGCGCCCTCCCCTGTTTCTTCCTCCATCTCCTTTTCGATCCCGTTGATCAGGGTCCGGAAGGTTTCTCTCAGATTCTCCGTACCGGTCTGTTCCATCAGCCCCTGCGGCGTCCCTTCCGCAATGATCTGCCCCTTATAGATCATCACGATACGGTCACACAGATACTGTGCCTCCTCCATATAGTGCGTAGAATAAAGAACTCCCCGTCCGCGTTCCCGCTCCGAACGCATAAATTCGATAATGGATTCACTGCTTAAGATATCCAGTCCGAGCGTCGGCTCATCAAAGATATAGATCTGCGGTGAATGCACCAGACAGCGCGCAATACTGGCTCTCTGTTTCTGTCCCGTAGACAAACGTTCAATACGGTTATCGATAAAGCCCTGCAGACGCAGCACTTCCGCGATCTGATCGATCCGCGTCTCCGTGGTCTCCGCATCCAGCCCGTAGATCTCCGCAATGGTCCTGAGCATTTCCCGCACCGATAAACGGTTGTACAGTTTCGTATTTTCGGAAAGATAGCCGATATAACGCTTTACGGCGATCGCATCCGTCATCTCCTTCCCATTATCATCGATCACCGAAACCGTTCCGGAAGTCGGCTTCATCAGCGTTCCGAGCATGCGCAGCAATGTCGTCTTGCCGGCGCCGTTTGGCCCAAGCACCCCCAGGATCTCGCCGCCCTTCGCAGTCAGTGACACATGATCCACTGCCAGGAATTCTTCCTGCCGGCTCTTTTTCTTATTTCCGTCCACACTTACGGAACGATTGAACTTTTTACAAAGCTCCGTTGCCTGAATCTTCATGTTTCCCCCTCATAAAGTTTCATTCATTATTCTGCCCGGCGTTTTCGCCGATCCCGTCAGGCGTGATATCCGTGACTGCACCATCCGACGTTTTCTTCTTTCTGCGGCGTTTTTTCTTTTCCGGTACCGGCGGATGCAGTTCCATATATTTCTCATACAGATCCGGCCGCCGTTCTCTGGTTCGTTCCAAAGACTGTTCCAGCCGCCACTTTTCGACATTTCCGTGGTGCCCCGATAATAAGATCTCCGGCACTTTTTTGCCACGCCACTCTTCCGGTCTGGTATATTGCGGATACTCCAGTAGACCGTCGTTAAAACTTTCAGTCGTCGCCGATTCATCATTATTGAGTACGCCCGGGATCAGACGGGAGACCGCATCCATCATTACCAGCGCCGGCAATTCCCCGCCGGTCAATACATAATCACCGATCGAGATATTGTCCGTTACGATCTCTTCGAGGACACGCTCATCAATCCCTTCATAATGCCCGCAAAGAAAGATCAGCTCTTCCTCTTTGGCCAGTTCTTCTGCTTTGGCCTGGTCAAATACGCTGCCCTGCGGCGTTGCGTAGACCACTCGTGGCTTCTTCCCCTCCGGGCACCTGATACGTTCCAGTACCGCCTGATAGGTATCGTATACCGGCTGTGCCTGGATCAGCATCCCGGCGCCGCCTCCGTAGGTATAGTCATCCACACGTTTATGTTTTTCGATCGTATAATCCCGGATATGAAAGGTTTCCAAAGATAGGATGCCTGCTTCCATCGCCTTATACAGCACGCCGGTATGCATTCCTTTTTCGATCAGTTCCGGGAATAATGTCATTACGTAAAAATGCAACTTACAGGCCCTCCATCACGGACACATCCATGCGGCCGCCTTCTACATCTACTTTTAAAACACACTGTCGGATGGCCGGCAGCAACAGTTCCGTCCCGTCAATGCGCTCGATCTGATACACATCATTGGCGCCGGTCTCCAGCACATCCTTAACTGTACCGATCTGTACATCGTTCTCAAAAACAGCCAGACCGATCAGATCGGAAATATAATATTCATCTTCGTCAAGCGGCGTCGCATGCGCCCGATCCACGTACAATTCCCGTTTGCGCAGGCCCTCCACGGCATTCCGGTCCGTAAATTCGGCAAAACGCAGGATGATACGGTCATTCTGCTGCTTCATGCCTTTTAAATGCAGTGTTTCAAAGCCGTCCTTCCCCGCCATGTATATTTCTTTTACTTTCTTCAGATGCACTACATCATCGGTCGTCGGATACACTTTTACTTCGCCCTGTACGCCATGCGGCTCCGTGATCACACCGATGCGGAAATAATCTTCTTTTTCCATCATGGTTACCCTTTCTCCCATACAAATCACATAATCGTTAAAAGTATATCATGACCGTTCTTTTTTTTCAAAACAAAAACCGCCTCCCGAAGGAAGCGGTTCCTATTTACTGCTTATTCAATAATGTCCACATCCACAAACAGATCATCTTTTGTCGATGCAGCCTTTACTACGGAACGGATCGCTTTGGCAATGCGTCCCTGCTTGCCGATCACCTTTCCCATATCTGATGGATCGACCTTCAGTTTGACCGTTACATGCTTTCCGTCGGTTTCCTCCGTAACGACCACTTCTTCCGGTTTCTCCACGAGTGCTTTGGCGATCACCTCTACTAATTCTTTCATGGCGTCCCCTCCAAACTCCCCGTTAATCTAACAACGTTACCGGAATACTTATTTCTCGATATTAGCCAGTTTGAGGATCTTGCCTACGGTCTCAGTCGGCTGAGCGCCGTTTGCCAGCCACTTCTTAGTCTTCTCTTCGTCTACCTTGTAGGTGGAAGGATTGGTATTCGGATCATAGGTACCGATCTCATCGATCACCTTACCGTCACGAGCGTTGCGGGAATCAGCAACTACGATACGGTATACCGGTTTCTTCTTCTTACCCATTCTTGTCAAACGAATCTTTACTGCCATTTTGTTTTTCCTCCCTTTTCTTGTGGAATCATTTAATATTTTACTGTTGTATATTGATATCACGTATAGTGTATATCTCTGTTTTTACCGGATCAGAACGGGAATTTTTTCCCGCCGAAGCCTCCCAGGCCTCCCATCCGTCCGCGCTTGCCCATTCCGCCGAGCATCTCCGGCATCTGCTTCATCATCTTCTGGGACTGTTCAAACTGCTTGATGAAACGGTTGACTTCCGCGATATCGACTCCGGCGCCTTTGGCGATCCTGTGCTTGCGCTGCGGATTCAAAAGCTTCGGATTGGCTCTCTCCTGCGGTGTCATGGAAAGAACGATCGCTTCGGTACGCTTCATCGCCTTTTCATCGATCATCCCCTCGAGCTCACTCACCTTGCTGCCCACGCCGGGAAGCATCGATAAGATACTCGTAAGACCACCCATATTCTGCATCTGCTTCATAGAAGTCAGGAAGTCATTAAAGTCAAACTTTCCTTTTCGCAGGCGTCCGGCCATATCCTTCTCGGTCTCGGCATCCAGCGACATATTCTGTTCCGCTTTTTCGATCAGCGTCAGGACATCGCCCATACCCAGGATCCTGCCCGCCATACGATCCGGATAAAACTGCTCCAGATCCGAAAGCTTTTCGCCCATACCGACATACAGGATCGGCTTGCCGGTCACTGCCTTTACGGAAAGTGCCGCACCGCCTCTGGTATCGCCATCCATCTTTGATAAGATGATACCGGTCACTCCGATCTTTTCATCAAACTCTTTTGCCACATTGACCGCATCCTGACCGGTCATGGCATCTACTACCAGAAGCGTCTGATGCACTTCCACATTTTCTTTGATGCGGATCAGTTCCTGCATCATATCTTCATCGATATGCAGACGTCCTGCCGTATCGAGAATGATCACATTATGTCCGTTTTTTTCCGCATAGGCCAGCGCTTCTTTGGCGATCTCCACAGGCTTATGGTCTGTACCCATCGAGAATACTTCCACTTCCTGCTTCTTTCCGTTGATCTGCAACTGTTCGATCGCGGCCGGGCGATAGATATCGCAGGCTACCAGCAGCGGCTTCTTGCCTTTTTGCTTCAGTTTTCCGGCGATCTTTGCCGTCGTCGTGGTTTTACCGGCGCCCTGCAGACCACACATCATGATCACTGTCTTAGACTGTCCCGGCTGCAGTTTCAGTTCCGTTGTCTCGGAACCCATCAGAGCAGTCATCTCTTCGTTTACGATCTTGATGACCATCTGCCCCGGATTGAGTCCGCTGATCACTTCCTCACCGATGGCGCGTTCTTCCACGGATTTTACAAACTGCTTTACGACGCGGAAGTTTACGTCTGCTTCCAGAAGTGCCATCTTTACTTCCTTCATGGCCACTTTCAGGTCAGCTTCCGTGATCTTTCCCTTCCCGCGAAGGTTTTTAAATATATCCTGTAATTTGTCGCTCAGGCTTTCAAATGCCATAGATCAATTCTCCAATGCGCCGGTCAGCTGCTCCATCTGTTCCATCAGCACAGCGGTACAGCGCTCATCCATATACAGAACACCTTCAGGCGATATCGCATCTCCGATCATCTTCCGGATCTGCTCGAGTCCTTCATTCTGCTTCCGGTACTGCTCGATCAGTCCGAGTTTTTCTTCGTATCCCCGAAGCGTATGATCACATCGTTTCAGCAGGTCGTGCACTCCCTGTCTGGTAATGCCGTATTGCTCTGCAATCTCGGCAAGAGACAGATCCTCGTACACCGCGGCCCTGCAGATCTCCTGCTGGTGCTCGGTCAATAACGGTCCGTAAAAATCCAACAATATGCCCTGCTCCACGATCTTTTCCATAACAAATGCCATTATATCAGATCATTCGCAGGTGTCAAGTATTTTTTCTTTACACCTTTTTTCAGATCATTCCTTCACGGCGCCGGATCAGATCGTCGATGATGCCTGCCACGCCTTCCACGCCCAGATTGCTGCTGTTGATGCACAGATCATAGTTTCTGGAATCGCCCCATTTGCCGTCGCAGTAATAATTATGATAACTCTTTCGTGTGGCATCCTTGCGCTTCATCAGACGCAGCGCTTCCTCTTCGGACAGGTTATACTTTTCCATGATACGTTTGCACTTGGTTGTTTTATTGCCCAGCACAAAGATGGAGACCATCGCCGGATGCTTCCTTAAGATATACTCTCCGCAGCGCCCCACGATGACAAACGATTCCCCCTGCTCCGCTAGTTTGCGGATATAATCAAACTGCAGCTTCGCCACCGTCTCTTCCAGAGAACTGGTATATCCCGCCACCGTTCTGGTCAGAAGCGGATTGCGCGGTTTTTCATCGTATCTCTGCAGATCCAGGATATCTACATTTTTCTCGTTTGAAATGGCTTCCAGCAGCTTGTGGTCCAGAAACTGGATCCCGTACTTCTGCGCCAGGGACTCCGCCGCCTCATGTCCGCCGCTGCCAAACTCCCTGCCCAAAGCAATAATGATCTGCTTTTCCATTTTCTTTTTTTCCATGCTGTTACCCCCTGTTCCCATATGATATTTTAAAGATATCTTAAGTATACCACACCCATACCGATCAGCAAGACGATAATCGTGATCGCTACCAGATGTTTACAATATTTTCCCCAGCCGATCATATGACCGTTCTGTGCCGCGATGGCAATACCTACGACATTGGCCGATGCGCCGATGGGTGTAGCAGAGCCGCCGATATCCGTGCCCAGAGCCAGAGTCCATGCCAGGATCGGCAGATCGATACCGCTGGCCGCTGCAAGCGAACGGATCACGGGGATCATTGTTGCTGCAAACGGGATATTATCCACGAATGCGCTGGCGATCGCAGAGATCCACAGGATGATCGCGATCATCAGTTTGGAGTCATCACCGCTGATGCTCTCAATACCACCTGCGATCAGTTCCAAGATTCCTGTTTTTTCCAGGCCCCCCACCACCATAAACAGGCCGGTAAAGAACAGCAATGTCTTGTAATCCACTTTCTTCAACAGCATAACAGCATCTTTTCCGGCAGTCAGCAGCGTAATGACCGCGATCCCGGTACCGATAGTCGCCACCGTAAGTCCGGTCATCGCGTGTGTTACCAGCAATACTACCGCAAGTCCGAAGATCACGCAGCTGATGGAAAATGCTTTTTTACTCTGAATGGCACTCGACGGCTCCGGATAGCTTTTCTCTTTTCCGCCGTCCTCTTTCTGTACCAGCTTTTTACGAAAACTCATATAAAAATAGAAAAGTGTTACAAAGAAGGAAATAAAAGCGATCACACCGGTATTCGCTACAAAGTCCGCGAAAGAATACCCGAGAGATGTTCCGATGATGATGTTTGGCGGATCCCCGCACATGGTCGCGGAACCACCGAGATTGGCGCAGAAAACTTCCGCCAGGATCAG
Organism: Lachnospiraceae bacterium; assembly: GCA_017508825.1. GTDB lineage: Bacteria > Bacillota > Clostridia > Lachnospirales > Lachnospiraceae > NK4A136. Next base: position 61,258 of record JAFWRC010000182.1, on the reverse strand, counting down.
CGGCACGGGTGAAAATTTCAGCAATCCCCCCAGTTCTACGGTCACCGCTGCCAGGAACAGGATGACCGTGATACTGTCGATAAACATGGAAAGCACAAATGAGATCACCATAAATGAGATCAGGATCGGTATCGCGCGGTATTTCACCATCTTTGCGATTTTCAGGCAGAGCCAGCGGAAAAATCCGGCATGTCCCATGCCTTCCACCATGACCATCATGCCGGCGATAAAGATGATCGTCGCCCAGTTGACACCGGCCGATGCGCTCTCGCCTTCCCCTTTTGCATACCAGAACGCCCCCGTTGCGATCTCCCGCAGGTTGATGATCTCCCAGATCGTCGAACCGCTGTGCAGACAGATCCCGAACACTGCAACCAGCATCAGGATACCGCATCCCATAGATACCAGATGACGTTCGATCTTATCTGTTACGATCAGGATAAACATCAGCACGAAAATGCTGACAGCCAAAACTTGTGCTACCACCTTTTCATCCTCCCTTTCACAACCTTCTTTGCACACAAAAAGAAGCTACTGCGCGCTTCTTTGTGCTTATCATCTTATGTAAATTTAACTACGACGGCTATCTTACTACAAATAAAGATAAATGGCAAGAGAAAAATCGGGGACAGCGAGCCACGGGGACGGTTCTTGCAGCTAAAGATCCTCGATCTTGTTGCCACAAGAACCGTCCCCATGGCTCACAAGAACCGTCCCCATGGCTCACAATAACCGTCCCCATGGCTCACTGTCGTTCTATCACGGTTCTTATCTCGTTCCAGGCATCACGTATCATTTTATCTTCCGGATAGGTCTGCTGTGCGGCAAGGATCACCGCTTCCAGCTCCGCATAGGAATGGTTCTGTGCATACCGTGCCAGTTCTTCCACGATCTCATTGCGGTATACCGTAACCGAACCGTAGACGGTCTCATCTATGCCGATGTGAACAGGCAGCTGCGGGCTGTCTCCCATATAGCGGTGAAGGAGAAGCACCGCCTTGTCGATCGTAAGTATCTCAGTATTCTGCAGCGTCCTGGTAAACATATCCGTCAGGAACACACTGTCATCCTTAAACACATAATCCGCATGTGCATAGTGCCCGGAATAGGCCTCTACCGGTCCGTCATCCAGGATATTGATCTGAAAGAATGCCTGTGGGTTATACGGAAGGGTCACCTCATCGTATGGTGTTTCGATCATCACGCGCGCCATCGACGTGACATTCTGCGGCAACAGTTCTGCAAAAGACCTGCCAAGCACACCCGGATATTTATCACCCATATGGGTATTGAAACCCTGCGGGACAGTTTCTCCTGCGGAAACATACGCCCCCAGCCTGGTCACTTCATCCAGCGGGATCAGCAGATCCGACGTATAGTGGTTTTCCATAACCGGAGCACTCAGCTCACTGCACAGTCCGATCGGGGAAAGCTCTTCCCATCGTGCATAGTCCTTCACTCCCGGAAAATACTCCGGCGTCACCTGAAAGCAGGCAGTCACAGCGCCGCCCGTCGGGAAAATCCCTGTTATCTCTCCGCTTTCCGATACGGTCGTATATTTTCGGTTAAAACGGTCAATCTGCGGAAAATGCTGCGTAAACGTATAATACGGGTTGACCATGGCATAATTGGCAACCACGGCGCAATTGCCCAGCTGCAGGGCATCGATCATCAGCGCCGTATATCCTCCGGCGCTGCTCCCTGCCAGCGCAATGCGCTGCGGGTCAATCTGCCGCAGATGCCGCAGCGTATAGAGCGCGGCATTGTTAAAAACCAGGTCATCTTCCAGAAGCGTATTATTGATCATGCCGTACAGGTCCAACGGCGAGGCCACTGCCCATCCGTGCCGCAGATAATTCACAGCTTCCAGCGAATACTCGCCCGCTTCATAATGCGGCACAAAAACCAGCGGAACCGCCTCGGAAGTATCTGCAGGCAGATACAGTTTTACTACACCATATACCACGATCCCGTCCTTATTAATATAAGGAACTGCGATCTCCTGTTCCGTTACCCCTTCCTGATAGGCGATCCGCCAATTGTTCCAGGATAATCCCGACAGGATCCTTTTTAGTTCTTCCTGCTGCGGGTCTGCCAAAGGCTCTTCCTGATCCGGCATTGTCTCCGTGTCGTTCCCGTTGATCTCCGGTACGATCTCTTCTCCTTCCGGTGCCGCCAGAGCAGGCATCCCTGATAACAGAATACTCCCGAGTGCCAGCGCACCCAGGAGTTTATGCATTACATGTTTCATTACTTTTTAACAAACCTCTTTCCGATCTATTCTTCCGGCTGTGATTCCAGCTTCCTGCTGAGTTCTTCATTTATGTTCATCAGATGCAGCATATGCGCCGCTGCCCCGAGCTGACCGGTTGCAAATTCTCCTTCTTCAAACATTCCCTCCGACAGATCACAGAAGATGAAGCCGTAATTCTCCTCGCAGAAATATAGCGGCAGTAATACGGAAAACCAGCGGTTCTCTCCAAACGCGTCATTTTTAAAGAGCAGCTTCTTCGGAAGTTTCAAAAACTCCTCCGGGACCGGACGTGATACCCCGTTTTCGCAATAAGCTTTTACGGTATAGTACTCCTGCACCGGGAACACATCGCCGTCTTTGTGAACGATCGGCTTTTCGTACAGATAGAGGCAGGCATTCTTTACATCCACCCAATCCATACAGTTCAAAACCGCGGCATAGGAGCTTTCCGACACACCCTTGAAATCCATGCTGGAACGGACAAAATCCCGAATGCTGTCCTTCTTCTTTTCCTGTTCGTATTCCAATAAACTGTAACGCTTATCGACCGCCAATACCAGTCTCTTATAGATCTCGGTCAACAACTCCCGCAGCTGCAGTTCATCTTCCGCATCATGAATGCGGTTGTCCAGCGCCTTCTTGCTCTGCTGGTCGATATAATACATCAATTCTTCCAGATCCATATGGATCACCGCTTCTGTCTTAAACAGCTCATCCAGACAGCTTAAGATCTTCTGCTTCGACAGAGAAAGCAGCAGATGTCCCTCGATGGCAGACATCACTTCTTCCATCAGCGCTTCAAACTTATGAAAGGCCTCCTGTGATTTCGCAATGCCGTTTTTATGAACGTAATGCTCAAAGATCCGTTCAAAATCTTCCCAAAGGCTTTCCCGGGTTCCGATCGTATCATGCTCTGTCATATGCTCCGGCTCACCCAGGGACTCGCGCACGATAAAGCGCGACGGTAATACCAGGCTTCCCTGTTCTCCGCCTTCGATCCTTTTTAACAGCGCATCGGCTGCCCGGTTTCCCAGCAGCACGGCATCCGCAGCAACGGTTGCCAGCGGCGGATTGGTCGCCATGCTCCGCTGCTCATTATCATACCCCATGATCTTCACATCGATCCCGGGCCGGAGTCCCATTTCTTTCATCACGTCATATGCCGCATAAGCCATGGCGTCATTAATGCAGAACAGACCATCCATTCTCGGATTATCCAGGATCAGCGACTTGGCCGCCTGCCGGGACGTCAGGGAATCTGCCAGATCTCCCTGCGCTCTCATCGTCGAACGGAACGGCAGATTATGCTTGCGCAGCACTTCCAGATATGCGCCTTTTCGTTCCTGTACATCGGTGTTTCCGTCCGGTCCGTCCAGAATGCAGACGCATTTGCAGCCGGCTTTGGAGATCATATACTCCATCCCCTCCGTCACGGCATTTTTATTATCATAACTGATGCAGGTATAGCCCTCATAATTGGAAGCCACCAATACGCTCGGGATCTCCTTATACTGCTCCAGAAAACGCATCAGTTTATCTTCCGTGGTCATACAGCCGATACTGCCGGCTGCGATGATCAATCCGTCAATATTCTCTTTATCCACGTGGGAAAATACGGTCGAATACTGATATTCATAGCGTTTCTCCGGACAATCCGAAAAATCCCGGTACAGATATTTCCCCGGGAAAACCACCACGTTCATATCCAGTTCTTCCGCCCCGCGCATCACGCCGCGGCAAAGATTTGCCGTAAAATAATCCGTGATCCCGCTGACGAACATTCCGATCGTATATCGCTTCTTATCTGCCATTTCGTAACTCCCTTTTCGTCTCCCCGCTCAAAACAGAACTATTATATCACAAAACCCTGGCTGGTTCAATTATGCAAAATATTCTGATATGGCAAAACAGGGCCCAAGGATTGCCCTCATGCCCTGTTTCGCATACTCTTTATTCCGTATCCGTGATCTTTTCGATCCGGATCGCGCATACCTTGTATTCCGGTATTCTTGCATATTTATCCAGCGCCGCATTGGTCAGCACATTTGCGTTACCGTCCGGGAAGTGGAACGGCATCCAGGTCTCTCTCGGCGATACCTTGTCGCCCACTCTGGCTGTTGTCTTGATTGTACCTCGTCTGGATGTCGCACGGATCAGCTCGCCGTTTTCGATGCCCAGTCGCGCCGCATCCTCGGTATTGATCTCGATGTAGCTGTGGCCTTCCCGCTCCATCAGGCCCGGTGTCTTGCCGGTCATCGCTCTGGTATTGTAATGGTACAGGATGCGACCGGTCATCAGGATAAAAGGATACTCCTCATCCGGCAGTTCTGCACTCGGGATATATTCCGCCGGATAAAACCAGCCCAGACCTCTGGTGAATTTGCCCACATGCATGATCGGGGTACCCGGATGCTTCTTGTCGAGACAAGGCCACTGCAGTCCGCCCTCGCGGTCCAGCCGGTGATGGCTGATACCACCGAAACTCGGTGTCAGCGATGCGATCTCATCCATGATCTCTTCCGAAGTCAGTCTCGGCTGTTCATAGCCCATACGGTTCATCAGGTCAATAAAGATATCGGTGTCCAGACGCATCTCGCCTTCCAGCGTCACCGCCTTGCGCACTCTCTGCACACGGCGCTCCGTATTGGAGAAGGTGCCTTCCTTTTCCGCATAACTTGTACCCGGCAACACTACATCCGCCAGCTGTGCGGTTTCCGTCATAAACAGATCATCGACCACAAGGAAGTCCAGGCTCTCCAGTGCTTTGCGCACATGGTGCTGGTCCGCATCCGTTACAATCGGATCCTCACCGAAGATAAACAAGCCGCGGATCTCCTTTTTGATGGCAGCGCCGAATACATCCGTTGCGAATACGCCGGGCTTCTTGTTGAGTTCCACGCCCCAGGCTTTTTCGAATTTCTCCATCACGGGCGCATCCGTGATCTTCTGGTATCCCGGGAAATGCCCCGGCATCGCGCCCATATCGCAGGCGCCCTGCACATTATTCTGTCCGCGCAGCGGATTCACACCGCAGCCGCTCCGGCCCAGTTTGCCGACCATCATTGCCATATTGGACATGGACATAACGCCTTCGGTACCGGTGGAATGCTCCGTCACACCCAGACAGTAGATGATAGGTGCCTTCTTTGCCTTGGCATACATGAGAGCCGCTTCTCTTAAATGATCCGGATCGATATGGCAGATCTCTCCCACCTTCTCCGGGGTATATTCCATCACAATCTTCTTTAACTCTTCAAAGCCTTCGGTGCGGTTTTTGATAAATTCCTCATCGATCAGGCCTTCGTTGATAAACACATTCATCATACCGTTGGCAAATGCAACATTGGTCCCCGGCTTCAGCTTCAGATGGATGTCTGCCTGTTTGGACAGACCGATATCACGGGGATCCACCACGATGAGACGCGTACCTCTGGCTACCGCCTGACGGATCTGCATACCTACCACCGGATGCGCTTCCTCCGGATTGGAACCAACCAGCATGATCACATCCACATCGTTTGTGATATCACCGATGGGGTTCGTCATAGCACCGGATCCCAGTGTCATAGCCAGACCGTGTACCGATGCGCTGTGGCAGACGCGGGCGCAGTTGTCCACGTTATTGGAACCGAAAGCGCAACGCACCATCTTCTGCAGCATATAGATATCCTCGTTCGGTGAACGGGAGCATGCAAATCCTGCCAGGGAATCCGGGCCATATTCTTTTTTGATGTTTAAGAACTTCTGCGCGATCAGGTCCATTGCCTCATCCCAGGAGGCCTGCTCAAATTCACCGGTTTCTTTGTTCTTGATGAGCGGATGCTTTAAGCGGGACGGATGATGCACAAAGTTGAAAGAACCGAAACGTCCTTTTACACACAGCATTCCCTTGTTGGACGGGCCGTTTGCCGGCTCCACATCCACGATGGTATTGTCTTTTACCACCAGATAATACTGGCAGCCGGTCGCGCAGTGCGGACAGGTAGTCAGTACTTTCTTCACACGTCCCGGCTGGTACTTCTTCTTATTCTTAGCGATGAGTGCTCCTGTAGGACATGCTTCTGCACAGTTTCCGCAGGACTCGCATGCCGTCTCTTTCCAGTCCGGACCAAACGGCGCTTCGATCAGCGTACGGGTGCCGAGTTTTCCGTTGTGTAATACGCCGTTGCCTGCCACCTTGTTGCAGGTACTTACGCAGCGCTGGCAGTTGATACACAGTTCCGGATAATAGGTCAGGAACGGGTTTTCCTTCTTCGCAGGGATCTTTGCGGCATCGCCCTTGTATGCAGATGTCGTGATCTCATATTCATTGGACAAATCCTGCAGGCGGCATGCACCGGATTTTGCGCAGGAAAAACAACGTACGTCATGATTTGCCAGCAGCAGGTTCAATACCTGTTTCCGGCTTTTCACCACACGTTCGGAATTGGTGTGCACCACCATGCCTTCCTTGATCTTCGTATTACAGGAAGTCACCAGATGCTCGTTGCCTTCCACTTCCACTACACACATCTTGCAGGCGCCGATCTCATTCACATCCTTCAGATAGCAGAGCGTCGGGATATTGATATCCAGAAACTTTGCCGCTTCCAGTATCGTTAAGCGGTCATCCAGAGCAATCTCATTTCCGTCGATATTGATATTTACGATCATACTCTGCCTCCTTCCACTACGCCGCATCCGAAGTGATCGCAACGCAGGCACTTGCGGCATTCCTGCATCGCCTCATCATAGGTCATGCCGTTCTCTACCGGTTCGAAATTCTTCTTGCGCTCTCTTGCGGAACGATCCGTCAGATGCACGCGTCCGATATGGGTACGATCATTTTCCTTCGGCTGGGGATAATCGATCGCGCCCAGAATCTTGTGATGATAGCCCAGGTACTCATCGATATTGATGGCCGCCACTTTACCGGCACCGATCGCCTTGATCACCGTTGCCGGCCCGAAGACGCAGTCACCGCCGGAAAAGATCTTCTCATAAGATTTCAGACGCGCCGTCGGTGTGGTCTCAAAGGTCTTACGCTTCGGGTTCACATCATACTCCGCAAACGGCGCCGAAACGATATCCTGACCGATCGCCAGCAGCACGACATCACACGGCAGTACACGCAAATCTTCCTTGGCATCCGTAACGCTCGGTTTGCCTGCGCGATAAGTAGAGATGATCTGCGGCTGCATCTCAAATCCCACAACGTTATTATTTTCATCTACTTTTATGGAACGCGGCGCATTCAATGTCAACAGTTCCACGCCTTCTTCGATAGCTCCCTGTATCTCCGTAGGAAGTGCCGTCATATCGATCTGGCGCCGGCGATAGACTACCGTCACTTCGTCCGCCTTGCAGCGGATCGCGCTGCGGCACGCATCCATCGCCACATTGCCGCCACCGATGACCACGACACGTTTCCCGGAGAAATCCGGGATATCCCCTCTGCCGATACGCCCTAAGATATCTACGGCCGAATATACACCGTTTGCATCCGCCCCGGGCACATCCACTCTTTTGCCGGCCTGCGCGCCGATGCCGATATAGATCGCATCGTATTCCGCATTCAGCTGCTCCATGGTGACATCCTTCGGGATCTCCACGTTATATTTCACTTCGATATTGCCGGTAGAAAGGATCGCGTTGATATCCTGATCCAGACGTTCCTTCGGCAGACGATAGTTCGGAATACCGTAGCGCAGCATTCCGCCCAGATGATCCTTTTCTTCATATACCACAACCTTATGCCCCATCAGCGACAGGTAATAAGCTGCGGTAAGTCCGGACGGTCCGCCGCCGACGACTGCCACTTTCTTACCGGTCGTTACATTGCACTCCGGCACTTTTACCTGATCGGCTGCGATCTGATCCACGGCAAACTTCTTGAGCCCGCGGATATTGACCGGGCTGTCCAGAAAGTCTCTGCGGCACTTTTCCTCACAGGGATGTTCACAGATAAATGCGCATGCAGTCGGGAACGGATTGTCCAGACGGATGCAGTTGATGGCATCCGCATAGCGGTGTTCCCCGATCAGCGCAATATAGTTCGGGATATCTACATGCGCCGGGCAATAGGAAACGCAGGGTATCTTCTGTCCCACTTCGTCCTGGCACCGGTGCGCATTGATATGACTCATATACTCATCCTTAAAGAGTTCCACACTCTCCAGCACGATCCGCGCCGCTTCATAACCAATGGCGCAGTCAGCGGTATCCTCGATCATATGGCACAGTTCCACCATATCCTCCAGTGTCTTCATATCCGCCTTGCCGTCCACGATGTCACGCATCATGTTTTCCACCTGCTCTAAACCGTCCCGGCACGGCACACACTTACCGCAGGTCTGGCTTCTTGCGCTCTGCAGGAAGGACAGTTGCACGGCGATCGGGCATACTCCCGGCGGATTTCCCTTCACCCTTTTTACAAAGCGTTCCAGGAACTTCATTGTTTTTTCATTCATCTCGTTTTTGTAGATCACTGTCTGAGAGTGCATGAAGAGACCTCGCTTTCTTTCGTAAATAAAAAAATAAGTATCGATCATCCTGTCGACAATCAATACTTATTTTATCACAGTCTGTAAATTTGCACAAGAATAATTAAATGTAAACTCTTACATTTGTGGTTTTATACAACTAACTGTTTACTTTTCCATCCGTTACCTTCGGCCGCGTCTTGAACTCTTCCTCCTCCATATAACCGGTATAGCGCACGCCCAGTGCAAAACGATCGATCGCTTTGTGCGCTTCATCATATTTATAGTTAAAACGAATGATGATCGGCACTTTGCTCTCATTTTTATATGCATAAAGCGTATTTGAGATCCCGCCTTCGACCGCCGGCGCCTCCCAGGCAAAACGGCATTCCGGCCAGTCTGCGCTCATATCAAAAGTGACCAGCCCCCGTGTGGTCAGGTAACAGATCTCACCTTGCAGGATATTCAGCACAAGCTTGATGATCACCAGGATATTATCCAGAACATAGAGTCCGAATGTAACCGTCATGACCGGATTCAGTGAAAAAAATTTGCGCCGGCTCAGCATAAATCCTAAAAGAATCACCAGAACAGCTACCGTAACAATGATCGGCGCATTATCCCGCTGCAGCGAGCCCTCCACAAGAACACTCCCGTTTTTCTGCTCGTTATTGATATCAATTCTGTGTTTCACAAACTTGATCGTTGACCAAAGCGAATAGATCGTGCTCCCGATAAAAATACCTACTAATGCTAATCCCGTGTTTGTTAAACTCATCCTGATCCTTCTCCGCTCCCTTACAGCTAAAATGACTATACCTTACGATATGCTCACCCGTCTGCCCATATAGCAGTAATTATATCACGTGTCAAACTATCTTTGCAAGAATCCAATAGTCTTCACTCACGCCCCTTCCGCTATCCATCAGATCCATCCCGTTCCATAACTTCGCGATCCTTTTATTTTGGATCTGATGTTTCAGATACGCGCGAAAGCCGGGTGATTAATGGTGATTGCTTATCTTTCCAGATAGTATTTTTCCAGAAATTCTTCAGCTTTCAGACTGTCAATCTCTTCATATTTCGGATATATCTCGTCAGACTTTCCCCATGTCAAATGAACAAGAAAACAATTGTGTCCGTCAGAGAAAATAACATCGTCCGCTCTTTCGGAGTATGCAACCGTCTCCAGTTTTTCAATTTTTGAATACAGTGCATGCTCCTGTGTAATCTCTTTTTGTAACTCCATTTCATATCCCAGTTTCAGTTCCACATCCGGAATTGTCCAGCAAAAATCTTCATATTTCCCGCTCAGTTTCCAGATGGGCCTTTCCACAAAACTGTCTGTGAGCCTTCTGGCACCGTAAAGTGTATAAAACTCTTCATAAAGAGAATAAAACATCTTTTGTGCCTCTTCTTCACTGTCTGTTTTGGAATAGATGCTATCAAACCACCATTCAAAACCTTCCGGTTCCACATTCAGTTTTTGTTGTACAAATTGCCCAAACCAATTATGAAATGTTTTCTCAAAGCCTTCCTGGGCGCACCCGTGAATGAAACCGTTAATATAGATTCCGATCTCCCGCAGATTAAATCCCCCCGGGCGTCCCAAGATCATCCCGGGCCGGATTTCCAGTATCAGCATAACATCCTTCAGCGTACTCATCCTATCTTCTCCCGCATTCCCCTTCGCGCCCGGTCAAGATCCCCATACCATGTCCCAGGACCGGCAGTACATAGTCCAGGCATTCCTTCACCGCTTTGGGACTGCCGGGCAGGTTGATGATAAGTGACTGCCCTCGCATCACAGAGACAGCACGGGATAACATGGCTCTTGGTGTGATCTGCAGACTATTGTAACGGATGGCTTCCGCGATCCCCGGCACCTGTTTGGTCGATGCACGCTGGGTTGCTTCCGGGGTATTGTCCCGTGGCGATAAGCCGGTACCGCCGGTCGTAAAAACCACATCCACGCCTTCTGTATCGATCAGCCGCAGCAGTTCCTGATAGATAGCCTCTTCATCATCCGGCACAATCGTAACACTCTTCACATCGTAGCCGTATCCTTTCAGACACGCCGCTGCCATAGGTCCGCTTACATCCTCACGTTCTCCCTGGCTGCCCTTATCGCTGGCCGTGATCACCGCTGCCGTATAGCCGTTCTTCTCTATCACACGTAACTCGTCTCCAACGGCAATCTCACCGCCGCGCAGCACCACCGCAAACACGCCTTCTCTTGGCATGATACAGTCGCCTACCATCTTATGGATCTCACATTCCGTATGGCATTTCTTCCCGATCTGTGTCAGTTCCAGCACCACATCGTTGCATTTAAAGATCGTCCCGATGGGTAACGTTTTAAAATCATATCCCGCAACCAGCAGGTTTTCACCAAAAGCCCCGTCTGCCACTTGCGCTCCCCTGGCTTTGAATGCTTCCACCGCCTCATACGAAAGCAGGCTCACCTGACGATGCCAGTTCCCTGCATGGGCATCTTTTTCCAATCCGTGATTTTCGATCAGTTTGGATTTTCCGATATTCTGTTTCGCTGTGCCCTTCTGCTCGCTGATACAAACCGCTTTTACGATTCCCATGGTTTTCTCCTCTTTATTTCTTATTCCTACAGTTCCGCCTTTGCAAAGAACTACTCTTCCATCGCATTAAGTTTCTTCTTCCTCTCATACATCTTCCGGTCCGCTCTTCGAAAAACATCATTATAGCTGTGGTCCGTTTCCGACCGATAAATGTCCATGCCACCGGATATCACCACTCCGCCCCGCTTCTGATTATCGTCCACTTCTCTTTCAAAAGTACGGATCAATTCCGTACGATTCCGATAATCCTCTCCTTCCAGGATCACCGCAAACTCATCACCGCCGATGCGGTAGACCGGACTGTGTTTATAGGTCCGGCAGATCAAAGAGCACGCAAGCTGAATGTATTCATCTCCCGCATCATGGCCCTGTGTATCATTCACCTTCTTTAGACCGTTGAGATCAAATACCGCCACGCCGTATTCCCTGATCTGTCCGCATTCAATTTCCATCTCGATCCTGGCGATGTTTTCCAGATAAGCCAGTTTATTCTTCACTCCGGTCAAACCATCCCGGTAGGACTTTTCCATCGCGACCTCAATTTCACGGTCATATTCGATCGTTTCATCTTTATATACAAAGGAATGGATCATACAGGTTGTCAGCAGACACCCCACCGCATAAAACGGCATTAGCGGAAACAGACTCTGCAGCGCGATAAAGATCGTCATCACGATACCGGAAAACCCGATCGTCCTGTGATGCGCCTTTTCCGTCCCTTCCGATTTGACCGTCACAAACAGCGCATAAACCGAGGTCAGGAAAAACAGGATCATCTGCAGCCCAAGCGCTATAAACCTTGCCATCCCCGCCACATATTCCTTCTGTTCATCAAATCCGAACGCCACGGGATGAAACAGGTTGATGATGAGCACGATGATCTGATATGTCATCAGGATCCAGCCACTGCCAAGCAGAAACTTCCCGAAATTTTTCTTATTGTCCAGATAGGATACCACAAACCGTGTCCACAGAAGCACCGACAAAACCATAACCCCAAAATAGATCATGGTATCAATATAGGTCAAAAGGATCAGCCCGTGCTCATACAGGATCCCCCAAAGGATGTCCGTAACATAATAGATCGTCACCGCATACAGAAAATGACGGTACCTGCCCCTTGCAGAATCCGTTTTCTTCTGCGATACATTTTTCATTGCCTCAAAATTGATGATCAGATGTACAACGATCGAAAGCATTCCGATGCTTGCGTAATACATAAATGTCTACCCCCCGATCTGATTCATGCGTTTTTGTTCGGTCCCCCGCATATCTTCTTTTCCGAAGCTGTGCTCTTTCGGTTTCTGCGCAAGTGCATCCCGAACCGCCGCCTGCAGCTGATCGTCCGAAACATTGTTCCGTAACAGTTCCCGCAGGTCGATACCGTCTTTATAATACAGACAAAGCTTTAACCGCCCTTCCGCGGTCAGACGCAGCCGGTTGCAGTCAGTGCAGAACTTATGCGAGATCGGTGAAATAAAACCGATCCTTCCGGCAAATCCGGGCAAAGCATAGTATTTCGCCGGCCCTTCACCGTCATAAGGCAGTTCTTCCGCTTTTCCATAGATATCTTCCAGTTGTTTCAATAAATCCCCGGTCGGTATCCCCGTATACAGCCGTCCCTGACCGATGGGCATCAGTTCAATAAAGCGCACATCGATCTTCCGGTCCTTTGCCATCCCTGCGAGTTTCACCGGTTCCTCCGGGTTCAGCTCCCGCACCGGCACACAGTTCAGTTTCACTGCAAGTCCTTTTGCATAAGCTGCATCAATACCATCCAGCACCTCCTGCAGACGATCACTTCCGGCAACCCGTTCAAATACTTCCCTGTCCAGCGCGTCAATACTGATATTCACATGATCCAGTCCGGCTTCGATCAGTTCCGGAAGCATCTCTGACAGCCGCACACCATTGGTCGTCAGCGCCAGATGTTCAATCCCCGGTATTGCATGCAGCTGCCGCAGCAGTTCCGTGATATTCTTCCGCACCAGCGGCTCTCCTCCGGTGAGCCGCACCTTCCGAAGCCCCATCCCGGCCATCACCTTTGCCACCCGTGCGATCTCTTCCAGCGTCAGCACATCCTTATGCGCCACGCAGGGCACGCCCTCCGCCGGCATACAGTACTTACAGCGCAGATTACACTTATCCGTCACGGAGATCCGCAGATAATCAATTGTTCGTCCGTATATGTCTTTCATTTTTGACTATGCCATAAAATAATCCGGCTTAACTCCCTTCACATCCGTTCTGTACCGAAACAGACATCCGTCGTATTCCCCGTCCTGTCCGATACCTGCGGTCGTGATATACAATGTCATCAGATCTTCGTCTCCGAAACAGCAGGAAGTCACCTGCTTCGCCGGTACCGGAACCGTCTCCAGTAACGCGCCGGTCCTGCCGTCTCTCTTTTCGATCCGGCTGCCTCCCCAAAAAGCGATCCAGAGATTATCGTCCGCATCAATGGTGAGTCCGTCCGAAACTCCATCGCTCACCTGAAACAATACTTTCTCGTTCGACAGCCTGGCGTTTTTCTCGTCATAATCATATACAAAGACGGCCTGTTTCGGCGAATCCGAGAAATAGAACTTTGTCTTATTCTTATTCCAGGCCATCCCGTTAGAAATCTTTGTACCGGCCACCGCAATGACCGGCGCACTGCCACTCAGCGTATACAGATTGCCCTCATCCTCATGGATACCGTCATCTACCGATGCGCCAAACCATAGTCTTCCCAGTGCATCAGCCTTGGCATCGTTCGAACGCCAATAGGATTTATACACATTACTCAGATCCATATGACGTTTGATCTGGCCGTCCTCATAGAGATACAGGCCATCCTCCAGTGCCAGTAAAAAGCCCTCTGAATCTGCCAGCGGTACGGCAGCCCCTGCCTTCTGCGGCAGATCGACCGCATATTTCTTTCGGTCTGCTCCCATGATCCACAGTTTCTTCTCCGGGATATCTACCCAGGACAGTCTCTGAAATCTCGGATCATAGTACGGTCCTTCCCCAAGTGTATACTTTTCCTTCCCTATCAGTTCTACCATAAACATCTCCCCTTATTATCGCTCCATCCAGATCACGGCATCTTCCGGAATCGCAAGGCACAGATGATCCCCGTATTTTTCCTTCTGCTTTTTTCGTTCTTCCTTCCCGGTCTCATAGGTCAACAGGGAATACTCCGTCCGGGTCTGCAATCCTTTCGGATACAATTGTACCACAATCGAGAACGTATCTTCAATTTCACGCCAGATCTCACATTCGATCCGATTGACCGGTACGGTATCCTCATTTTCCGTCTTCTCCACCGGTACCGCGTAGTGTGCGCGAAAACCGGCATAAGTGTATTCCGTATCCTTCTCTTCTGTCTTGGGCGCCCGCAAACGGATCCCCCAATCCAGCGCCATATAACTGCCGTCCGGAAGACGCTCTACCCTGGTTACGTTCTTGCATCCGGTCAGCAAAGTGGCCGCCAGTGTCTTAGGAGCCTTAAACAGTTCATGCTTTTCCGAAATGTCCACGATGCTTCCCTGCTCCATAACCGCTATGGTCCCGGTCAGGCGATACGCTTCATTCCGGTCATGGGATACAAATATCACCGGCCCTGCAAAATCGTCCAGCACATTCATCAGTTCCCGTTCCATACGGGCTTTCAGGAAATTATCCAGTGCCGAGAACGGTTCATCCAATAACAGTGCCTGTGGTTTCGCCGCCAGCATCCGTGCCAGGGCGGTCCGTTGTTTCTGTCCGCCGGACAATTGTGCAGGATACAGCTTTTGTACCTGTTCCAGATCAAAACGCTTAAGATACGCCTGCACCTCTTTCTTATCTTTCGTTCCGCACTGTATGTTCTGCGCTACCGTCATATTCGGAAACAGGGCATAGTCCTGGAAGAGATACCCCACCTTTCGTTCCTGTGGCGACAGATTTATGTGCTTTTCGCTGTCAAACAGCACGCGCCCGTCCAGCACGATCCGCCCCTCATCCGGCTTCTCCACGCCTGCGATGCACTTGAGCGTCATGCTCTTTCCGCAGCCGGACGCCCCCAGCAGCCCCAGCACACCATCGCTCTCAAAGGCTACATCCAGAAGGAATTTTCCAAGTTTTTTCTTAATTCTGACTTCCAGTTTCATCCGTAAAACCTGTTTCTAAAACCATCTCTCTGTGCATTCTTTTCCAAACACTCTTTCCAGACATTTCATATTGATCCCATCACTTGCCCGCCACCAGTTTGCCGGAAATTCATGGTCATTGGTCAATTCCGGCGGGTTACGATCACTTTCACTGGCAAAGCGGTCATAATAACATGGATGTTCTTCTGAGGACAACACTCCGCAAATCCCTAAAATATCCAACAATTGATCTACTTCCTGTTTGTTAGATTTCACGATCTTCTTTTGGCTGATCACTTTTTGAAGCGCCCCCACCTTATTCCTGGGTTCCAGTTCCGAAATACAATGAAAGATTTCTGATAGTATCTGTTCGTCTTCTTTCGTATGCTCCGGTTTCTCCATTTTCAGAAACTGCTCCAGATCGAATAAAGCATAAGATTTAGTGCAATGTCTTACTCCACCCCATTTATATCTTTCAAAACTATAAGTGCTATATCCACACCTTTGTTCTCTTTCGTCCGGTTGCTCTTCCCAATCACCCCATTCGCAAATAGCACAACTGGAATGATACTCATCGCATCCCGAAAACTCGTGCTCCGGAACCGATATCGCATACCAATAACTCCCTAATGCCGAACGATACTCCAGTTTTCTGGTTGAAAGACTAAACAGGAAAGCATTTGCAACCTCTTCTTTAGTGATCTTTCCGGAGATTTCTTTTAATCTTTTCAGATATTCTTTATGTGAGATACGCTCCGGATAATCAAACAGATAGCCCTGCTCTTTCGCGTACTGCAGTTCCTCTTCCGTTATGTAGAGCTGTTTCTGACTTCTCCATCCCTGTGATGTCCAAAACTGTGTAAACAGGATCTTTTTTGCATCCATCTTCTTTGCCATATATTCTATCTCTCCTTCTTTCTCTCCAGCAGATTCACTGCCAGCAGCACCACCGTACTGATCATCAGGTTGACCAGTACCCATGTAAATGCGCCCTTCTCGTCATTGGTACGCCACAACTGATATACCGTCGTTGAGATCGTTGCCGTACGCCCGGGTGTATAGCCGATCAGCATACTGGTGGCACCGTATTCGCCAAGGGCCCTGGCAAAGGCCAGCACGGTACCGGCTAAAATGCCCTGCTTGCAGGCCGGCATACGGATCCGCCAGAAAATATAAGTATTCGAAAGTCCCAGCGTCTTTCCTGCATGGGACAGATTTTCATCAAAACTCTCAAACGCGCCTCTGGCGGTGCGGTACATCAGCGGAAACGCCACCACGGCCGCTGCTAATATTCCTCCATACCAGTTCATCACAAACTTGATGCCAAACTGTAAAAGCCACTGCCCTAAAGGCCGCTTCACGCCAAAGATCAGTATCAGAAAATAGCCGCAGACCGTTGGCGGCAGGACCATCGGAAGCGTAAGAAGAACATCCAGGATGCCCTTGAGCACCCTGGGTAGTTTTGCAGCATAATATGCCGCAGCGATTCCTGTAAAAAATACGATCACGCATGCAATCCCCGCGATACGCAGGGAATTCCATAACGGAAACCAATCCATAAAACTTACCCTCATCCGGCGCTACGCGCCACCTTCCCCCAGAGGGGGAAGGCAAGAATCTTTATTTTACCGGGCTGAATCCCACTTTTTCAAATACTTCCATGGCCTCATCCGTTGTCAGATAGTCCAGAAAATACTGTGCCGCTTCCGGATTGTTTGCAGTCTTTAATACCGCTGCCGGATAGATGATCTGTCCGCACATATCCTTGGTGGCATAGTCCATGATTTTAAGCCCCGCGCTGTATGCATCCGTGCAGTAGATCACACCGGCATCCACGGAGCCTTCGGAAACCTGCGTAGTCACTTCCTTTACATTGCTTCCGTAAGTGATCAGACCTGCATTTGCCAATTCTTCTTCATCCAGCCCATAATAGGCCAGGATCTTCTGTGTGTACTGGCCTACCGGTACATCACTGTTCCCCATACAGAAGAGGATATCGCCCCCCTTCAATGCCTCCGCCAGATCATCAAAGGTATTGATATTCTTCGGATTCTCCTCCGGCACACACAGCGTCACCTTATTTTCCAGTATATTGATCCGGCTGTTTTCGTCTACAAAATCCAGCCCTTCCGTATTGACTTCCGCCGATGCATTGATGTCCAGCTGGTTCATCTGCTTCTGCCCCGCAGAGATGAACAGATCACAGTCCGCCCCTTCCGCAATCTGCGTTTTCAGGGTACCGGAAGAATCAAAATTATAAGTGATGGTCACTTCCGGATGTGCCGCTTCATAAGTATCTTTCAGCTCCGTCAGTGTCTCCGTCATAGAAGCCGCCGCAAAGACGATGATCTCACCTTCGCCGACATATTCCGTTTCCATTGGTGCTTCTTCTTTCTGAGCTTCTTCTGTCGGTGCTGCTTCCGTTACCTGCGCATCCTCTGCCACTTCCGAGACTTCCGGTGCCTCCGTTGCTGCCGGCTCCTGCGCTGCCGGTTCTGCTGACGCTGTCGTGGGTGTTGTCTCGCCACATGCCCCCAAAACAGATACACAAGCAGCCGAAGCCATCATTACAGTTACTTTATTCCATAAATTCAGTTTTCTCATTTTTTGAACCCTTCCCGGTCTGTATTATACGTTTATCGGGTTCAACACATAATTATATTCGCATAAACGCTTTCGTTTATGCACAGAACTATATTCTGTTATCAAATATAAAATGTCCGCTTTTTCCGCCGGATTTTTCCACGAGACGGATCTCACCGATCTCCATCCGTTTATTGATTGCTTTACACATATCGTAGATCGTAAGCAATGCTACGGACACTCCGGTCAGCGCCTCCATTTCTACACCGGTCTTGCCGGACAGTTTGGCTGTGCAGATGCAGCGGATGGCATACGCTTCCTCCTCCGGTACAAAATCTACCGAAACCTTGGTCAGCATCAGCGGATGACATAACGGGATCAGATCGGAAGTCTTTTTAGTCGCCATGATCCCGGCCACTCTGGCGCACGCCAGCACATCCCCTTTGGGTGCCGTTCCTTCATAAATGGCACGAAAAACTTCCTCTCCTACTACGATACGCCCTTCGGCTACGGCGATCCGTTCCGTGACATCTTTATCCGTCACATCCACCATCACCGCTTTTCCGTTTTCATCCAGATGTGTAAATTCCGCCATTCTCATTACTCCTTATTAACACTTACCAAATCCGCATCTCGGGAAAGTACAGTTCTCGCAGTTTAAACACAGGCCGCCTTCTCCGTACCTTGCCAGATCCTCCGCCGTGATGGTATCGTCTGCCAGTATCCGCGGCAGCACCAGATCAAAGATCGTCCGCCTTGCATACATAACACACCCCGGAAGTCCCAGGACCGGCACACGTTTATCAGTACTCTCATCGTAAGCCAGTAAAAACATTGCTCCCGGCAATACCGGTGCGCCGTAAGATATCACTTTTGCACCGCTTGCTTTGATCGCTCCCGGTGTTTTATCATCCGGATCCACGCTCATCCCGCCGGTGCAGACCACCAGATTCGCTCCCTGCGCAATATACTCGTGTATTGCTGCTACGATCGTTTCCTGATCATCGTCCAGGATCTTCTGCCCGAGCACTTCCGTATCGTACTCCGCCAGTTTCTTTTTCAGCACCGGCCCAAAGGCATCCTCGATCCGCCCTTTAAACACTTCGCTTCCGGTGGTAATGATCCCCACCTTGAAATGCCGAAACGGCAGGATCTTCAGGATCGGTTCGCTCCCTGCGATCTCTTTTGCTTTCTCCATCTTTTCCGCTTCGATCACCAGCGGGATCACACGGGTTCCGGCCAGTTTCTCACCCTTCTTCACCGTAAAATCCCCATGGATCGTGGCAATCATCATCTCTCCTAGAGCATTGACCGCAAAAAGCTTCTCACGATTGATCTTTAAAAGTCCGTCCGCATTTGCCCTTATCTCGATCTTTCCTTCCGACGGTTCGCCGGCCGTCATATAGTCTCCCATACAGATGTCCCGCAGGATCGCCGCCGCCTCATCTTCGTGCAGTATCCCTTCCGTCTTTTCCCAGACATAGAGATGCTCTTTGCCCACCGACAAAAGCACCGGAATATCTTTTTCTTCCACGATATGTCCTTTTTTGAACACCGGTCCTTTTACCTTGCCCGGTATGATCTGCGTGATGTCCTGGCAGAGCACATGCCCCACTGCATCTTCGGTCCGTATGAGTTTCATAGTCACCTCGTTAAAAAATTATGCGTTGAACAATTGGTCTTTTATGCAACAAAAAACCCCGTGTACATCGTTGATATCCAAAACAGGACATTCGATTTCTTCGGGGAGTTTAGTGTCGGTGGCGATGCAGATCAACGTCTTCGGATCACATACCGGCTTTTGTGAGATCTCATTTCGTACCACCTCTACTTTGGGATACGCGGAATCTTTCAGGCCTTCGATGATAACGACATCCAGATCCCGCATCTCTTCGATCAGTTCTTTTACCGGAAGCTCTCTGCGCTTGTGCACAAAGCTCTGGTATTGCGAAAATACCGCCACACCGTCTGCTCCCGCCTGATAGAATCGATACGAATCCGTACCTTCGATATCACAGCAAAAATCATGTCCGTCATGCTTGATCACACCAACCGACCGGCCGTCTTTAATGAATTCATTGATGAGTTTCTCGATCAGATAGGTTTTCCCGCTGTTTTTTATACCACTTACGCAAAATACCACCGGTTCTCCGATGGTCCGATACTCATCACGGGTATTGATATTCCGCACGCATTTGGTATCAAAACAGCTGTATTCGAGACTGACATATTTGGTCCGTACCGCATTCAGGATATCTACCAGACGGTACTTTCCCTTTTCGATCTGCGCTTCAATGATGGGAAGCACAGACTTATGATAGATCGCGCACAGCGGATGGCAGCGCTTTTCATCACAAAAGACATAGGCATCAAAATCCGAGGAGATAAACTCTGCCAGATAATCCGCCATCTCTTTTTTCAGGAAAGGCATATCCGCCGCACAGACAAAAACATAATCCCTGTGGGCATAGATGAGCGCCTGACGGATACCTTCGATGGGTCCGATCTCCTGATGCTCATCCGCAACCACATGCAGTCCCACATCCGCATAGTCTCCCGGATGCGCCGCTGACAAAAAGACCTCCCCGCAGGGACGAAACTCCCTTGCGAGCCGGTCGATAAAGCGTTCGTTATTCAGTTTCAGCAGCGCCTTGTCCTGTCCCATGCGGGTAGATTTCCCGCCGGCCAGGATCGCTACGGAATACTTTTTCATTCCCATTCCTTATATGCTATGCTTCTTATCTATTGCAGAAAATATATCATGCTCTAAGCAAATAATCAAATCTGCCCTTCGATCAAAGTCCGTTCTTTTACTATAAATCGGTTACGCCCAAGCTGAAACCTGTAACACTTTGCTCTCCATTTTAATGGCTCTGTCTGTAATGCTTGTCCGCCAAACAGTTTCGACTGATAAGCCACTATGTGTGCATGATCCTGCGGATTTGAAACTGCTTTTGCACAACCTCTGTCGCCATCATTTGAATAAAACATATAATAGTTTCGCTTTCCCTGCCAAAGTGCCGGCGCTGTAAGTATACCTTCAACCAAAGAAGTACTGTTAAAGGTATCGATCAACGATTGTTTCTGGCTCATATAAAAACCAAACATACCAAGTATAAGCAAAGCGGCTATCACAATATAAAACACCCCTCCGCCCGTCAAAATCCTGAATCCTGAAAACACTGTCACCATACCTATCCCCAGTGCCAGAACAATCTTGTATTCTTTTATATAATCCTCCGCCGTATAAAAATGTGTTTTTATCATATTACCTCTCCCCTCTTCAGCAGCGCCTTGTCCTTCCCCATGCGGGTGGATTTCCCGCCAGCCAGAATGGCAACCGAATACTTCGTTGTCATAATCTTCTCACTGGTCTATACTATTATGCAGTAATAATCCGGATCGGATACAATAATACTTCCATCCCGGATCCTGAGATTCACAGGTTATAATGATTAACGGATGTATCCTTCTCTACGCAATTGGTCTGCCTCGGGTGTGCCGTACTCGTAATACCAAAGATTGATCCTGTCAGACTCTGTCTCCCAGCTCAACAAGTCTTCCGAGCCCTCTTTATTCCAGACTACCGTCCTGTAAACAAAGTCCACTTCTCTATTGATTCCTATCATATGAGCTATATACTGTCCATTGTAAATCGGTCTTCCCCATCGCCTTTTCATCGTTCGATATATTCTTTCATAGATATAATTCTTTTCTTCCATGCTCATACTATCTCCAAGTCGAAACTGGATTTCCGTTCTATACAATTTTCCCGCTTTAGTGAAATAATAGAAAATACATACTTCTCCCTTGCCTCCGGTAATGTGATGTCCGTATCCTGTTGCATACAATGAGTCACTATCAATAGGTTGTCCTTCAAAAAATTCCATCTTATATCCTAAAGAATCTAATTCTCTCTCCACCACTTCCCTGTCTGTTCCTAAAGGAAAATACCCATGGATCTGTTTCGGTATGTCCCAGTATAATCCATAAGACACTATTGCAATAAGCAAAAGTATACCTGCACTCAGAATGATATTTTTATTCTCTTTTATGAATTCCATAATCCTTATTCTCACACTTTCTCAAAAACCGCGCAACAACCTCACCCGCACAGTATCTCCGACCTGCACTGCTCGCCCGGCTTCCAGATCGATAAAGCAGTTGCATTCCGTAAGATTACTGATCACGGAAGAGGCATGTACACCGCTCGGCAGTCTTACCTCTCCGTCCTCATAATATGCCCGGATCAGGCGCCGATGCTTATTGACTTTATTGTAATCACTTTTCAAAACCGCATTCCTGCATTTGGTGAGAAATGTCTTGCTTCCCATTCGTTTTGCCATAGCAGCCCAAAAATACAATTCAAAATTCGCCAGTGCCGCGTATGGATTTCCGGAGAGCGCCAAAACGACTTTCCCATCCAGATAAGCCCCCAGTGTCGGGGTACCCGGCTGGATATCTGCTCCATGAAACAGGATCTCCGCTCCCATCTCTTTTAATACCTTAGGTACAATATCTTTCTTGCCGACACTGACGCCACCGGTGGTAATGATAAAGTCTGCCTCCGATAAAGCCTTCCCCAGCTCCGCCTTCAACTTATCTTCCTCATCCCGGCAGATCGGACAGTCCATTACACTTAACCCCTGCTGTTCGATCGCGCCTTTCAGCATCCAGAAGATACTGTTATAGATCTTCCCGGGTTCCGGTTCTTCCCATATATTCATGAGCTCCGATCCGGTGGAGATCACTGCCACTTTGGCCTTATTCATCACCGGCACACTGGTGATCCCAAGACTGGCGAACAGTGCCATATGCGCCGGCGTGATCCCGGTACCTTTCTTGGCGAGCACTGAACCTTCCGCAATGTCTTCTCCGACTTTGCAATAGTTTTGATAAGCTTTTACCGGAGCATAGATCTCCACCTGTTCCATTCCGTAGTCGGTCATCTCCTGCATCACCACGGCATCGTAAGCTTCCGGCACATACGCCCCGGTCATGATCCGCACGGCTGTCCCCCTGCCGTAGTCAGCACCGTTCAGCGGTACATCCCCGGCACAGAGTTCCCCCTGCACTTTCAGTACTGCCGGTACCTCCCGGGATGCATCAGACACATCCTCACTATGCACCGCATAACCATCCATTGCCGACCTCGGAAATGACGGCACATTGCGTTTTGCCAATATATCCTCCGCAAGGATCCTTCCGCAGATTGTCTCTTCCATCTGTACATACTCTGCATTTTCACTTGGCTGTATCCTATCCAGGATCCTTCCCAGACACTCTTCTATTTGCATAGTGTTCTCCTTTTTCAAATTCCGTGTAGCTGTCCGGCCATGCTTTACAGATCAGCGTCAGATTGTATTTGGCAGCCAGGTCGACGGCGGCGTCCGTAGGGACCGATTTGCTCACCAATACAGGCACACCGGCACGGATCACCTTTTCTGCCATATCGACCGGTACGCGCCCCGTCGTGTACAGCATACATCCTTCCGGTGCTGCTCCTGTCAGCAGCATATGTCCGACCGCTTTATCCAGTGCATTGTGCCGGCTGATATCTTCAAACCCGACGATCGCATCATCCGGCAGATATATGTAGCAGCTGTGTGTCCCGCTCGTACTGCGATGGAGTTTTGAATCCTTCTGAAAATAACCGGCCATTTCGAAAACAGCATCCGGATCTTCCCGCCAATCCGGCAGGCGTTGCAATTCTTTCGAGGCCGGATTGCTCAGATACTGCCGGTTTCCGGTACAACAGGTCGGCTCATTACCATCATACGGCTGAAGCGGGATCCCTTCCTTAAGCGTTACTTCCGCGATATTTCCTTTGGCACATAAAAAAAGCCGTTCCATATCATCCAATCCACGGATCAGTCCTTCTGTGTACAGTCTTCCGATTACCAGTTCTTTTAAATGCTCCGCTGTGCAGGATAAGCGAAATGCCACATAACCGTTTATGCTCACTTCCAGAAAATGTTCATGGATCAGCCGGTCTTTTGCATCCTGTATTGTCCCCTTCGGATTTATGATCTTCGATGCTTTTTCGGTTACTATCGTTAGTTCCTTGGTGTGATCTTCTATGAGCAAACTATCCCCCCGTTCGTTGATAATCTTTTGTTTTTCCTGTATAATAAAGATAATGTTTTTCGTCTGTCTGATGCTATCTTCCGACGAAAGTGAGGTACCTCCAATGGGTATAGAACTATCTGAAATGATGAAGTACAGCGCTCTGATCTCTCTTGCGGTCATTGTTGCGATCCCGCTGACCGGTTTACTGATCCATCTGTTCGTAACCGGGCTGATCAGAAATCTTCTTTCCCTTATTGATCCTTCCGGAAAACTCTTTCTGTTCGTCGCTAACACGCTCACTTTTCCCGGAGTATGCTACCACGAACTGTCCCATGCGCTTTTTGCCCTGATCACGGGGGCAAAAGTAAAAAAGATCGTCCTGTATCACAAAGAAGGCAACCATCTCGGATATGTGGAAATTGTACCCCGGGGACCGCTCCCTCTGAAATGGATGCAGATGTCCTTTTCCGCATGCGCGCCTGTGATCACCGGTCTCATCGGTGAATGCACGATCCTTTGGGCGTTCATTATGCTTGAGCTGCCTATCTGGGCCGCTGTCCTTTTAGGTTTCTTCTTCTTCTGTCTTCTGATCCATATGGAAATGTCCGGCGCGGATATCAAGGGCTATCTGAAAGGGATCCCTTTCTTTTTCCTGCTGTTTTTCCTGCTCGCTATGGCCGTCTTTCAATACACCGCCGGCTCCATCGTCGAAAGCGCCTCGATCACTGCAGCAATCCCTCTGAATATCTGAAACCCGCCAAGGTTTATTATAGCATTGCAACAGCTTGATTTCAAGAATAATGTAAGCGTTTACATTGGTTCCAAAAAAAACAGAGGGGAAATCCCCTCTGCTCTTTGTATTTTGTTTCTTAATCCATTTCCACAGATGTATTACTTACCGTTTTGCCGCAATGCGGACAGGTTGAATAAGATACTTTATCCGCCTCGCTCTTCTCATTCGTCCATACATATTCGTGGTCGCAGGAACGCATCAATACAACGCTGCCGGGCGCCGGAAATGTTTTGGTATGCTTGATCTGTACGTAATAGCAGTACTCGGTGACCGGAGCTACCGGTGCCACGGACTGGGCCGGTGTGGAAACGGCCGGCTGCGCTGCCGGAGCCGCTGTTCCCAATACCGGATTGGGCTGACCCGGCATCGTCTGTACCGGTGCTGCCTGGATCGGAGTTGCCTGTACCGGTGCTGCAGCCGTTTGAACCGGAGCCGCCTGCATCGTAACCGGCTGTGCCGGTATCGCCTGGGCCGGTACTGCCTGTACCGGAGCCGGTGCAGATGCCGGAACACTATCTGCTGCAGGTGCCGGTACTGCTGCCGCTTCCGTGCCGATATTACTGATCTTTTGCGAAGGATCCACAGTCGGCAGGGTTGCCAGCGAGTTGGACTGCTGGGTTGTCTTCACCGGGCCGGCAAACCGTGAACGGAAGACCGGTTTGACATAGCCGTTTTGTACCGGAGCCGGCTGTGGCGCAGGTGCCGGTGCTGCCGCAGCCGGAGCTGCCGGAGTCTGTGACGGGGTATTGATCCCCGCCTGCGCTGCCACAGGCACACTGCCCGTCGAAGCAGGTGCCGGTGTGGGTGCCGGTGCTGTATTGTTGACAGGTACAGCTGCTGCCATTCCTGCTTGCTGAAATGCCGGTTTTGCTGCCGAGGGGTTCGGCGGTACGGGAGTCGAATCATTCATAAACAGCGCCGAATTGATACTGTTATGATCCCATTTGTTCTTGTTCACCTCATCGGAAATCTTGTTCGCGGCCTTTTTGACCATATCCTGAATTGTCCCCATATCCACAGTCCTTTCCGTTCAAAGTGTATTCTTACGAGCTTCCATGCCCGCATCAATCATAATCAATATTATAACGGTATCTCCGCCGACAATCAAGTTTAATCAAGAATTTTTCCTTACTTTTCATGCTTAAAAATCAGGTGCCGTTTCTGATCGGTTACGCATTAAAAACCTGCATTTTCCTTATCCTGAACAATGCCGTAGAATGCATATTTGGGTTTCATCGCCCCGTCAAACGGCAGCGGATTGTATTCCCTGCGCCACGAAGCGCTGTCGGTCGTTCCCCAGATCGTCAGAGCATCCATCTGCACCTTCCCGGCATCCACACGTTCGAAAATGCCGTTGATCAGGTTATAATAAAACTGTCCCTGCTCTTTTAAGGTATCTTCATTCTTCTCGTCCGGGAACTGGTATTTGCCCAGGCATACGTCCAGCTCGGTCAGCTGAAGCTTCAGTCCCGTTTCCGCCAGCTTATCCATCGCTTCAAAATACTGATCCAGATCATCCGTGGTATACAAGTGTGCCTGCAGACCGATACCGTCGATCAGAGACCTTCCGTCTTCATCTTTGAGCGTATCAACAAATTCGACCAGTGTATCGGCCTTGAACTGTTCGTTGTAATCGTTATAATACAGATCCACCGTTTCCGGGGCATACTTGTCTGCAAAATAGAAAGCATACCGGTAGTAGTCTTCACCGATGATCTCGTACCAGTGGCACTGACGCGGACTGCCGTCCTCCATCCAGCCCTCATTGATCACATCATAAGCATAGAACATATCCAGATAGCCCAGATCTTTCAGCTGTTCAAAATTCCCGCGGATCATATCTTCCATACGCTTCAGCATCTCTTCGCGGTCCACCAGTGGCTCCTTCGTATCAAAATTCTCGTGGAAGAGCCATTCCGGCGTCTGACTGTACCATACCAGCGTATGCCCGCGCATCGCCATCCCGTTTTCTTTGGCAAAATCCAGGATCGCCAGTGTATCCTTTCCGTATTCAACAACAACATGCCCCTCTTCCTGACTCTTTTTCTGATTCAGTACGTAATCGGGCTTCATTTCATTACCGCAGGTTAAACTGTTAAAATTGTTCACGATCAGTTCGACCATCAGTTTGTTTTTGATATCGTGCGCCGTCACCCCGGTTCCTGCTTTCATTCCGTGTTCCGAAAACACACTCTGAATGGTAATCTGCTCTTCTTCCTCCGGTGTCGGTGTTGCCGTTGCCTCTTCATTTTCGGTAGGTTCCGCATTTTCCGTCGGTTCTGCTGCCTCTGTTGGTGCTTCCGTTACCACAGGCTCCGCCGCCGGTGTCACAACCGGATCATTCTGCCCGCAGCCGCCCAGCAACAGCAGCCCTGCCAGGAGCATTGCGCTTGCTCTTTTCTTCATAGTATTCCTCCATAAATATCTCATTACAGATGTCCGTCTGTATGCTTTTTTCCGTTTATTACCATACCATATCAATCGGAATTTGTCACCCGCTTATGCCTCTCCTCCGGTCTGCCCGGGGAACTCGATCCGCCGGATCTGCTCTGCGCGCTCGATGATCTTCTCCATCCACTCATCGTCCTGCGCATTCAGCTGATATACGTTATAACCGTACTGCCGTCCCATAGTACATACAATAGCCTCATCATCGATATGCAGCGATATGCGGTAATGGTTAGGCAGTTTCTGCGGAAGCTGTTCCTTCCGGTCACGCTGCACCTCACGCAGATGCCGGTTGCCGTTTACGATACCGTCAAAATGTACACCGTACAGCCGGAACAGATGCCGTATATAGGATTCTGTACGGAAAGACGATGTATAGACCCACACCTCGTATCCCATCTCCTGCAGCCGGTTGATCAGCGCCGGTGTTCCCAGTCGCAGTCTCTCAATGTAGATCCTGCAAAACGGCCATGGCAGCGCAGGTTCGGTTTTATGGGTTTCCGGAAGGACAAAGAGTACTTCATCCAGATCAAAGGAAACCCGCATTTTCTTTTCACTCATCTTCCCTGCCCTTCTCAATGG
Source organism: Lachnospiraceae bacterium (assembly GCA_017508825.1). Taxonomy (GTDB): domain Bacteria; phylum Bacillota; class Clostridia; order Lachnospirales; family Lachnospiraceae; genus NK4A136. The sequence goes on along the minus strand of JAFWRC010000182.1, from coordinate 33,362 downwards.
TCTCCAGTATGGTTATCACTTCTCTTGACCAGTCCGCCGCCTGCTCCGGCACATCATATTGCTCATATTCTTCCTGTCCCCGTATCGTCCGAAGCAGCATACAGCGGTCGATCGTGATGGTTTCGCGATAACTTTCACGGAACATCTCTTTTATATGCTCCTGTGCCTCTTTATTCTCTGCCGTATCTTCCACTTTACGTTTCATACCGGTGATCACGCCATCCGCATGCACGTGATAAAGTTGAAACAGATGTTTCAGATAATCATAGGAGTAATACGATGCCGTATACAGCCAGATATCATATCCATGCATTGTCAGAAAATGAAACAGCGCAGGTATCCCCAGCGCCAGACGTTCTTTATAAAAATGATACTGCGGAAACGGCAATGCTTTTTCCAGGATTGCTGCATCCTTTGTTCCCCAAACCACTTCATCCAGATCAAAACTGACCCGTTTGTCATGTTTCGAGTTCTGCAGCATTTTCTCGATATCCGTCTCCTGCGTCAGATTGACGATCTTTACCGGCACCTTTTTGATATCACAGCGAAAAGCCGCCGCCCAGCGATGATGCCCGTTTAAGATCATATAACCGTCCGGATGCATCTTTTCCACCATGATCGGTTCCTCAAACGGGTCCAGACCATGCAGCAGATTTTTGCGGATCGATCTTTCATACTCCCCGATGATGCGATAACTCGGCCCGACATCCGCATGACAGAATTCATCTGCCGGATTCGGATGCATACTGGTACAGGGCAGTTTCTTCGTCATCATCCGTTCAAGCATTCCTGCTTTGAGCGGCATACAGATCCCCTTATATTTATTGATCTGCTCTTCCAGATATATTTCCAGTTTTGTCTTGGTCACCGCCATGCCGCGCCCCCGAAACTTTTATTTCCCATCGTCTTCTTCCGCGTTATCCATCGTTTTCTTATCCTTCATAAAGGGGATCACGGGCATTTTTTTACCTCCGCCTTCCAGTTCCTGCCGGCTATGCCCCGGGAAAATACTCGCAAAAAAAGCCTGTCTGGTAAATTCAAACATTACACGCTTCGTCACATCACTGGGATTCTTAAGCCGGGACTGTACCCTTTTGAAGCCGTCAAAGCCCTCCCCCGCCAGTTCGGCCAGTGTCGTGGAACCGCCGCTGCTGATTGCCTCATAGATCTCACTTAAGAAGATCTTGCGCTCCTCCACGCTGGAGCATTCGATCCATCTTGCGATAAATTCATTGACCCACACACTCAGCGGATTATGGTTTTCGGCAGCTGCAATCTTGCCATGATCCACACCCCATGTGATCGGCGCATGCTGAAATGCCCCGTGTGCAAAGGATTTGATGATCCTGGTATTCGGGATATGCATATCAAAGAGTTTTCCGACCACCGAAAACTCCGGCTGGATACAGATGGTCTTCGTCAGAACGTTTTCGGTCGGGATATCTCCCATCACATCCTTGGACAAGCCGGGACCGTCCAGATTGTAGATACACTCGATACGGTCAAACAGATCCGCATCCATCGTACATCCGGCATAGATTGCAAGATTGCCGCCCTTGGAATGTCCGCCCATCATCCAGCGCCGCCCGGGATCTGACGAAACCACCCGCATTACATAGTCTTTTGCCATCTCCTGGGCTTCCGTTTTGCAGAAACTGGCGATAAAATCTTCATACCATCCGGCGAGAGAATCATCCGTTCCGCGAAACGCGATAAAGGACAGGCCGGATTCGTCGTGAAACGTTTCCACCGCATACTGTACCGGCGGATCCGTACGTTTGATATCAATGTAATCGGTCATCCGCAGATTCCCGAAGCGTTTGGAATTCACTGCCGCCTGCAGCAGGTCCTTGTATTTCTTATCATGAATGGCGATCTCCACATTGACCTCGCCGGCATCCAGGATCTTCTGCGCATCCCTTACATACACCGGTCCGTTCTGTTCGTCAAACAGCGCTGAGAAATCATAATAGGCCAGATTGCTGAGGATCAGGGCATCCACATCCAGAAATCCCGTTTCGGAAAATGTAAAATCCTGCATCCATAAGATATAATCGGTTAATGAGTCCATCGCTTCTTACTCCTCCCCGGAAGAATGTCCGCCGATCTGCTTATTGCGCTTCATCGTCATCGCGCCTTTTTTCAGATTCATCCCTTTCAGCACCGCATTCTTTCCGAATTTTTCCTGCATTGCCAGTGTTGCTTCCTGTAATTTCCGCTCCTTCCTGTCCGCCGCCTCCTCCGCTTCTCTTTGCTTTTCCAGCTCGTCATAGTCGGTGAACAGATCCATCTGGTACGGTCCCTCTTCCGGGATCTCATTCTCCGGGATCAGACCGCAGGCCACCACATAGACCTTACGTACCAGCAGTTCTTTATCTACAATATCCCTATAGAGTTCCATCATACAGTCCGTGATCCGGTGTGTCGAGGACGTCCACCGGTCCAGATTGCCGGTTCCGTGTGCCGGATGCGGCTGCAAACGTCCGTAACGATCCACATTGACTTCCCCTTCATACCGTTTTCCGGTCCCGCAGACCAGAAACGTCAAATGCTCCGGATCAGCGCCTTTCCGCTCATACACCAGACTGGTCACATCATATACGATGGTCAGTTCGATCTTTTTTGTGACCAGCCCCTTTTTGACCAGATCCAGCACCAGCAGTTCCGTCATCTCCCGCACGATCAGCGCTGCATCCTCCGCCGTATACGGCTCGGTCAGCACCTGCCCGGAAGACAGGCTGTTGGCAGACGGCCTGTACGACTTGATCGCAGCGATATCCGTCGGCTCCCATCCCCATGCATGATCAATGAGCAATTCTGCATTGATCCCAAATGCGGAATACAGCACACTTTCATCCACGACGCTCTGCCTGGCGATATCTCCCATCGTATAGATGCCCATTCTGTGTAATCTGCGTGTGATCCCGCCTCCGCAGCGCCAGAAATCCGTCAGCGGTGTATGGCACCAGAGCTGCTCCCGGTAGCTCTGTTCATTCAGTTCTGCGATACGCACCCCGTCTTTATCTGCCGGCACATGTTTTGCCACCACATCCATCGCTACCTTGGCCAGATACATGTTACTTCCGATGCCTGCCGTCGCCGTTATGTCTGTTTCACGCAAAACATCCCGGATCATCTTCATCGCCAGTTCATGCGCGGTAAGTCCGTAAGTCTCAAGATAGCCGCTCACATCGATAAAACACTCATCGATGGAGTACACATGCACATCCTCCTCACTTACATAACGCAGATAAATGGAAAATATGCGTGTGCTGATCTCTTCATACAGTTTCATTCTTGGTGGTGCCGTGATGTAGGCCAGCTCCAGAGAAGGATCTGCCGCAAGTTCCCCGGAATCGCAGGAAGACGCCCGGAACCCTTCCTTCCCCGTGTCCGGATCTTTTGTAAGAAGACCGAGCGACCTGGCTTTCGCCATCCGCTGCGCATTTACTTCCTTTACCTTTTGGACCACTTCAAAGAGTCTGGCTCTTCCGGGTATCCCGTATTCTTTTAAGGAAGGGGATACAGCAAGGCAGATGGTCTTTTCCGTCCTTGTCGGATCCGCCACCACCAGGTTGGTTGACAATGCATTCAGCCCACGGGCAGCCAGTTCACAGCTGGCGTAGAAACTTTTCAGATCGATCGCGATATAAGTTTTTTGCACGTCACTCCAACTCCTGTATACCGGCCAGTTTATTGAAATCAATCGTAAGATTTACGTGACCGATCTCCGTACATTTTACCAGCACGATCTTTTGGTTTGCCGCATCGATACGTTTGATCTGCTCCTTCGCGGTCACATAGGCCCCGCCGGCCTTCTTTTCATCCGGCACAAAATACGTGATCACCGCTTCCGGCTGCTCCCCGTTTCGTATCCGTTCATCGATCTGCGCAAGCGTCCGCCCGATCTCGTCTTTGTCCCAGTCTTCCAGAGCGATCATCTCCTCCGTTGTACGCGCCTCTTCCGTCACCAGTTCATCATAACCGGACAGGGCTGCAAACGGCGAAAACTGTGCCGCGCGGTCATGCATACTCATATGCTTGCGTGTCTTCGACTGATGATGCGGCAAATCGATGATATCCGCGTATTCGGTTCTTGCATTTTTCTGCCCCATCTCTTAAGGTCATTCTCCTTGACTATCCTCTCACATCACACAGCGTGATCGTCAATACATCATCCACCGACGGATGTTTTACAAAAAAGTCGCTGGTCTCCACTTCATGATAAATGCCGTCATCCCCCAGCTGTCTGGTGATCGCCGTTACCGATTCCCTGCCCTGTTCATAGGCCCGCAGCAAATTTCTCCGGTTGAAGGTCATACGGAAGATATCCCGGTCCTCCGGGTGCATTGTCGCCGTTCCATGCTCGATCAGTTCATCAAAAACTCCGGTGGACGGACAGGAAGTCGTGGAGAAGTTATCATACACCATCATGTAATAGCTGTTTCTGGTCAGGTTTGCGAAGATAACCAGCGGATACTTCATAAAGACCGCATCCATCAGGAGTTTCGCCGCGCCGGAAGGCGCCTGGATCTGCAGGATATCCCCGGCATCCATACCGTCATTTTTCTCGATCACCAGCTGCCGGAATTCTTCCTTCGGCATCGGCTTTGCAAAGATAAATCCCTGGATCTGGTCACAGCTGCAGGTCCGAAGAAAACCAAGCTGTTCCCGGGTCTCCACACCTTCCGCAACGGTCTTCATATTCAAACGTTTGGAAAAATAAAAGATGCTTTCCAGAACGATGCGTTCTTTTTCATTTTCACAGTTTCCGCTGAGCAGGGAACGGTCGATCTTTAACACATCCGCAGGAATATCTTTTACAAACTGAAGGGATGACAGACCGCTGCCGAAATCATCGATGGCAACGGAATACTCCGCATTCCGGATCTCCTTCACCCAGCCCAGGATCTTCTCCGATTCCGTGATCAGCGCCGATTCCGTGATCTCCACTTCCACATACTTATGCGGGATATGGTAACGGTCCACGATAGTATTCAGTTTCTCGAGAAAATCCGTTTCTTTTACATGCCATCTGGAAAAGTTAACAGACAGCTGCATCTTGACTCCCTGCTCCCGCAGTTCCAGAACCGTAGCACACGCCTGTTCCAGGATACACCAGTCCACCTGATTGACCGCTTCCGTCTGTTCCAGCGCCGGGATAAAGAGTGCCGGCGGGATCACATCCCCGCTTTGTTTGATCCAGCGGACCAATGCCTCCGCTCCCACGATCTTGCCGGTGATCGCATCATATTTCGGCTGGTAGTAGGCCTGCAATTCCTTCTTCTCTATCGCTTCCGCAATGCTTTCTCCGATCATTTGTTCCATCTGATGCACTCCCTTTTTTCGTAAGCAGACAATCTCCCGATCATAACCATCTACTGAAAAGAAAAAATATACCAACATAGAACATTTTACCAAAAAAGCGGCAAAAAAACAAGAAATACCGTCATTTTGACGGTATTCCTTTTCATTATCGTTTCAATTGATTGTTTTACTTCTTACCACACCATGATACGGTCTTCCGGTGCCAGATACATATTGTCACCTTCCTGAATGTCATAGGTTTCCAGGAATTCATCAAACTGCTGCAGTGTCACGTTGGTACGAAGGAACGACAGCGGATGGGAATCCTGTGTACAATAGTAGAATTCCATCTCTCTGGTATTCAGTTCATGCCATACCTTCGCATATGCCGTAAAGAACTTGTCATAGTCAAAGCCCTCCATACCCTCGGCGATCTTCAGGATGGCCTTCATACCGGTGATGTCCGCGATCGCCTCCGTCTGGATATTCTGTCCGGGCACATTCTGTCCTTCCCATACGGTGATACCGTCATAGTACGCTGCCAGCTTATCTGCACGCTCCATAAATGCAGCATAATCCTCCTCGGTCCACCAGTCGGAATAGTTTCCATACTTGTCGAACTGCGCACCATTGGTATCAAATGCGTGGCTGATCTCATGGCCGATCACGACACCGATGGATCCCATCAGTGCTTCATCCGTAATACCGTCAAAGTAGAACGGCTCCTCCAGCAGTCCCAGGATCATATTAATCGAATTGTCCTGCGGATTGTAGTATGCATTGGCCTCCAGGATATCAAAATCCCAGATTTCATGATCCACCTTGCCGTTTGTATGTGTAAGGTCCTGATCCCAGTAAAACTGTGTGATCGCTTTCTGGCATTCATACAGAGAAAGACCGTTTAAGTCAAGCTTGCTGTAATCGGTCCATTTGTCCGGATATACGGCGTTGATCTTGATGGCATCCAGTTTTTCGATCGCAAGATCTCTGGTCTCGTCGGAAAGCCACTCTTCTTCCGCCAGCATATCACGGTACACATCGATCACCTCTTCACAGATCTTTGTGATACGCTCCTTCTTCTCTGCAGCATCATATCGTTCCAGGTAGGCCCGGTCCATCGGCGTCATCAGAGAACCGCGGACTCTGCTTGCTGCCACCTTGCTGTAATCCTCTCGCCCTGTGGAACCGTCCACAATGCTCCCTGCTTCAATATAGGCATCATACGCCTCATTATCCAGCATAGGCGCCATATCCGTCACATAACCGATCAGCATGCTGTTTTTGATCGTTTCCAGGTTTTCTTCCGTATACAGCTCGTTGATCCGCTCGATCACTGCCGGCTCATAGACGATATAACAATCGGCATTCCCATATCCGCAGGCTTCAATATAACGCGTTAACGGATATGTGGTTTCCAGTTCCTTCAGCTCTTCCGGCGAGTATACATTATTGATCTTATCGATGAAGTCCGGGCTCATAGCATCTGCACTGGTCAGAGACACTTCTGCAAGCTTGGTTTCAAATGCGATCACATCTTCAAACATCGCAGTTGCTTCGTCTTCGGTATAGCCCAGTCTTGTCAGCATCGCCTTGGTCAGAGCAAGGTTTGCTTCATAAGTACGGTCTCCCATTTCGGTACGCTCGCTGTACTCTGCCGGGTCTCCCAGCAACAGACCGTCATTGTTGATATACGTGATATAGCTTTCCGAATCCTCATAGGAAAGAGTATTTCCCGGAGACGTCAATACCGGCACAAAATAGCTGGCATCCATATCACAGATGAAATCCGAAAGTTCGTCCATGGTACTGATGGCCTTGATCGCTTCTACCGTTCCTTCAATCGGTGTGATCCCGGCAGCATCACGGGCATCCCAGTCCATAAGCGCTTTATAATATGCCTGGATCAGTTCTGCATCATGTCCGGTCAGGCTCTCATCATTCAAAAGCGCCAGTGCTTTTTCTTCCGTAGCATCCGAAGCCTGTGAAAACGCCCCGACATACGTTTTGCCTTCTTCGATCTCTGCATTCTTCAGCCAGTCATAGTTCACATACAGATGGAAATCATCCTTTACGGATAATTCCATTCCTTCTGTAATGTTCTCTTGTAGATTGGAGTCGATCCACGGTTTGCCGCCGGTGGTGATCAGCGCACCTTCGTCTACCACATCCGCAGGTGCTTCTTCCGTCGGTTCCGGTACCTCCTCTGCCGGCAGTTCTGCCGGTGCTTCCGTCGGTTCCGTCTGCGGCGTGTTCTCCGCTGTGCCTTTGCATCCGCTCATGGACAGCGCCAGCGATGATGCAAGCAGTAATGTTACCAGTTTTCGTTTCATAGTTTTCTCTCCCTCATATATTTTCATAATCGCAAAAACAGCAATATAATATCATAAACTTTCTATAAAAACAAGAAATACCGTCATTGCAACGGCATTTCAAAATTTTACTGCCGTGCCTCACTCATAAGTCACCTGTTTTCTCCGGCAATCCTCTCCAGCTTCAAAGATCTTTTTTTGCATCAAAAAACTGCCGGATGGTTCCGACAGTTTTTGTATTCTTCGTCGTGGGAAGACCGGAAGAATGATTTACTCTGTAAATAATGCGGTGGAGTAATACCGGTCACCGCTGTCCGGAAGGAGCGCTACAATAGTCTTGCCCTTGTTCTCCGGCTTTCTGGCCAGTTCGATAGCTCCATAGAGCGCTGCACCGGAAGAGATACCTACGGAGATACCCTCTTTCTTCGCCAGCAGCTTGGCGGTCTCAAACGCCTTATCGTTCGGTGCTTTGAAGATCTCATCGTATACATTTGTGTTCAGTACATCGGGAACGAAACCTGCGCCGATACCCTGGATCTTGTGGCTGCCTGCCTTGCCTTCGGAAAGTACCGGTGAATCTGCCGGCTCCAGAGCAACCACCTTCACATTCGGATTCTGCTCCTTTAAGTACTCACCGGTTCCGGTCACGGTACCGCCGGTTCCTACACCTGCGATAAAGATATCTACCTTACCATCTGTATCGTTCCAGATCTCCGGGCCGGTGGTTGCACGGTGTACCGCGGGGTTCGCCGGGTTTACAAACTGTCCCGGAATAAAGCTGTTCGGGATCTCTTTGGAGAGTTCCTCTGCTTTTGCGATCGCGCCTTTCATTCCCTTGGGTCCCTCGGTCAATACCAGCTCTGCGCCGTATGCTTTTAAGATGTTTCTGCGCTCTACGCTCATGGTCTCGGGCATGGTCAGGATGATACGGTAGCCCTTTGCTGCAGCGATCGCTGCCAGACCGATACCGGTATTACCACTGGTAGGCTCGATGATCACGGAGCCCTCCTTCAGCAGTCCCTTCTCCTCTGCGTCCTCGATCATCGCCTTTGCGATACGATCCTTTACGCTGCCTGCGGGATTGAAATATTCCAGCTTTACCAGGATGGTTGCTTCCAGTCCCAGTTCCTTCTCAATGTTGACTACCTCTACCAGCGGCGTATTGCCGATCAGTCCCAAAGTGCCTTTGTATATCTTTGCCATGTCCTTGTCCCTTCTTTCTTATGTTTGTCCCAAGATTCTTCCGGCCCCCTGAATGCCGGAAGAACAACTCACATTATACTCCTATTATTTCTTATTTCAATGCTGCAAAGCCATTTTCCAGATCCGCGATGATGTCATCGATATGCTCGGTACCGATGGACAGACGGATGGTGCTCTTCTTGATGCCCTGATCCAGCAGTTCCTCTTCGGAAAGCTGGGAATGAGTCGTGGATGCCGGATGGATCACCAGGCTCTTCACATCTGCCACATTTGCCAGCAGGGAGAAGATCTTTAAGTTGTCGATAAATTTCCATGCTTCTTCCTGGCCGCCCTTGATATCGAAGGTAAAGATAGATGCGCCGCCGTTCGGGAAGTACTTCTTGTACAGTTCGTGATCCGGATGATCCGGCAGGGAAGGATGATTTACCTTCTCTACCAGCGGATGGTTGCTTAAGAATTCTACCACCTTCTTGGTATTTTCTGCGTGACGCTCCAGTCTCAGAGACAGTGTCTCGATACCCTGCAACAGCAGGAATGCGTTAAACGGAGAGATGCTGGCACCGGTATCACGCAGCAGGATGGCACGGATATAGGTTACAAATGCTGCCGGGCCTGCTACATCCGCAAAGGATACGCCGTGGTAGCTCGGATTTGCTGCTGCGATGTTCGGATACTTGCCGCTTGCCTTCCAGTCAAACTTACCGCCGTCTACTACGATACCGCCCAATGTGGTGCCGTGACCGCCCAGGAACTTGGTTGCAGAGTGTACCACGATATCTGCGCCGTGCTCCAGCGGACGGATCAGGAACGGGGTACCGAAGGTGTTGTCTACCACTACCGGTAGACCGTGCTTATGTGCGATTTCTGCGATCGCATCAATATCAGGAATATCACTGTTCGGGTTGCCCAGGGTTTCCAGATAGATGGCTCTGGTATTGTCCTTAATAGCCCCTTCCACTTCTGCCAGGTTGTGTGCATCCACAAATGTGGTGGTGATGCCATACTGTGTCAGTGTATGTGCCAGCAGGTTGTAGCTGCCGCCGTAAATGGTCTTCTGCGCTACGATATGACCACCGTTTGCTGCCAGTGCTTCGATCGTGTAAGCGATGGATGCTGCACCGGAAGCCACTGCCAGGGCTGCCACACCACCTTCCAGAGCTGCCACTCTCTTCTCCAGTACATCCTGTGTGGAGTTGGTCAGACGACCGTAAATGTTACCGGCATCTGCCAGACCGAAACGGTCTGCTGCGTGTTTGCTGTTGCGGAACACATAAGAAGTGGTCTGATAAATGGGTACCGCTCTTGCATCACTTGCGGGATCCGGCTGTTCCTGTCCTACGTGCAACTGTAATGTTTCAAATCTGTATTCGCTCATTGTTAAATTCTCCTTTTTGTTTTTTGATTTAAATGATTGTTTTCACTTTGTGTTATCTGCCCTTCTGTTTTACCTAAAAGAAACCCGGGCTGTTTCAGCTCCCGGGCAAAATGACTGTTCCTTTTTTCGAAAGGATCTATCTTATGAAAGGCTTTCAGGCAGACAGCCGCCAGCCCCAGTCATCGGGTATGCCCGGGAGTATTGCATTCGGCAACAACACATTTCATACATTCGATCATTCTTTGCAATACCAGCCATCTTTCTGCTCTCCTTTCCACATTTATTCTTTGTTATTCAGCAGTTCTTGCTTCGATGGTGTTACTATACCATTATTCGCCTACTATGTCAATAGGCATTATAAACTTTTTCATAAAAATTATTGATAACCATATTTACCTTGGGATATAATAGGTTTTGCAGACATTATACCGCAGACCGGAAGGAGGCTTTATATGATTTCTACAAGAGGCAGATATGCTTTACGTGTGCTGATCGATCTGGCACAGAATGATAACGGCAGCTATATTCCGCTGAAGGATATCGCGGAACGCCAGGAGATCTCCAAAAAATATCTGGAGATCATCGTAAAAGACCTGGTAACGCATAAATTACTGCATGGCGCCAGCGGCAAAGGCGGCGGATATAAACTGGTACGGAAGCCGGAAGAATATAAAGTAGGTGAGATCCTGGAACTGATGGAGGGTACGCTCTCTCCCGTGGCCTGTCTTGCGGATCCCGAATACCAATGCACCCGCAAAAAGAAATGCGAAACCCTTCCGATGTGGACGGAATTTGATACTATGGTACACGATTTCTTTTACGGAAAAACACTGGCCGATCTGATCGAACCTCCCAAAAAGAAATCTTCTAAAACAAAATAAAACGAACGCAAAAATCCTCCGGCATTGCCGGAGGATTTTTATGATCTGTACATCCTTTTTTACTTAACTTATCTTCTCTTACCCAGGATCCGAAGCAGTCTCAGGAACAGGTTGATGAAATCCAGATACAGTTCAAACGCTCCCGCCAGCGCGATCACCGCTGTTCTATCACCCATATCGTATCTGGCGTTCTTTTTGATCTTCTGGGTATCATATGCAGTCAATCCCACAAAGACCACGATAGCGATCCATGAAATGATCATTTCCATCACTGTATTGTGCAGGAACAGGTTGACCAGACTTGCCAGAATGATACCAATCAGTCCCATCATACACAGACTGCCTACCGATGACAGATCCGCATCCGTTACCAGTCCGTATACTGCCATCACGCCAAAGGTCACTGCCGTAACAACAAAGACGGATGCCACAGATGCTCCCGTATACATTTCGAGGATCAGTCCGAGAGTCATACCCGTCATATAGGAATAGATCGTAAACAGGATCGCAGTGATAACTGCATTTCCCTTTCGAATTGCAAAATTGGACCCGATCGCAATGCCAAGTTCTGCAAAAATGATAAGCATATAGTTTTCTCTGGCCCACATATACATATTGCCCTGCAGGGTAAAGGCCGCGATCGCGGTGACCACGAGAGCCGCCACCATATACAGAAAGGCTTTGCGTATCACATCCTGTGCCATGGCCTGTGCCAGCTGCGCCATCACGCCAGTTGTCGGTCCCTGTACGGTACTTCCGTCATCGTAAAAATTATTATTCAGCCCGTTTGCATTGGAATATACGTCATTTCCGTACGGAGTCCCGCCTGCAAAATGCTCGCCGTACTGGTTTGCATTCTGATAATACTGCTGCCCTCCTGTCTGATACTGCTGTCCGTAATTCGGTCCGTATGCCGGCTGCTGCGCCTGCTGTGCATAAGCCTGCTGGGTTGCATTCTGATACTGCTGCGTACCGTTCTGGTATTGCCAGCCGTTACCAAACTGCGGATTCTGACCATTATTAAAATTCTGATCCATAGTCAATGCCTCCTTCTCTGTTTTCCCTCACAACAGATTTTAATACACATATATTATACTATACCATGTCAAACTTTCAAACCGCTGTTCGTTGCGTTTCCGCTACTTTTCGTGTCTTGCCGCTCGTCCTTTTCCCGCGTTTCTTCCGCATCCTTTTTCGCGCATTCCATCGCACAATGCGCGCAGTCTGCGCCACAGCCGCCGTTCTTTCCGTCCCGTGCATTCTTAATGATCTGCGCGACTGCTGCCAGCACTGCCAGAGAAAGCAGAGCCACTACGATAAATGTCCCGCCGTTCATTTATTCTCCCACTCCTACCTGATAACGTATATGGTCGATGAACTGCTGCGCGGTACGCCCGGAAAGCCCTCCATGCTGGATCTCCCATGTCTTGGCTGCGGCCACCAGATCCTCCACCGGCATATTGATGTGATTGCGTTTTGCAAGCTCAGTCACGATCTCCACATACTCTTTCGGCTCCGGCTTGCTGTAGTTGATGGTCACACCAAAACGCGCTGCCAGGGACATCTTCTCTTCCACCGTATCCGAGTGATGCTTATCTGCTCCGTTCGTCTGATCGTTACGGTCATTCCATGTCTCCTTGATCAGATGTCTTCTGTTGGATGTCGCATAGATCAGGATATTATCCGGTCTGGTCTCCACGCCGCCCTCGATCACAGCCTTTAAGAATTTGTACTCGATCTCGTGCTCTTCAAAAGACAGATCATCCATATAGATGATGAAGCGGTAGTTGCGGTTTTTGATCGCCGCGATCACTGCAGACAGATCTTTAAACTGATGCTTATAGATCTCGATCATGCGAAGTCCCCGGTCATAGTATTCGTTTACGATTGCCTTCACACTTGTCGATTTGCCGGTACCGGCATCGCCGAAGAGCAGCACGTTGTTTGCGCGCATCCCTTTGACAAATGCTTCGGTATTATCCACAAGTTTCTTCTTCTGGATCTCGTAACCGACCAGATCATCCAGTTTCACTTCATCCATATTATTGATTGGCAGGAACTTCACGCTGCCATCCGGATTCTCGTCGATACGGAACGCCTTGTTCAGACCAAACATGCCCACACCGGTGTTCTTATAAAAGTCCGTGACTACCTGAAAGAACGCATGCGCATCGGGCGCTGCTTCCAGCGCTTTGGACATGTTCCGAACCTTCTCACTCACGTTACGGTTGTACATCAGTTCTTTCTTCTTGATCGATCTGTAATTCGAGAACAGGGAAAAACAGTTGATCCCCAGTTTTTCCTCGATCGCGGAAAAGTCATAATCAAACAGCTCTTTCAATATCCCGAAATCATGCTCCACAAGCGTATTGACGGTTCCCGCCTGGACATCACTCTTTTCGCTCACCAGTGAGAATGGATTCTCATTCATGATGATATAAAAGGCAAGATAATTGTGCCACAGATTATCATCGAAACCGTAATCCGTCGCCACCATCAGCAATTCCTTGGACAGTGCATGGATCTGTCTGGTGATCTCGGTCCGGGAATACTCTCCGGTCTCCAATTGCTCTAAGATCCTGCCCAGGCGATACAGAATGCTGTTCTCCTGCAAGTCACCATACATTAATAACTGCACTATTTTCTGATACATGATATATTGCTCCTTCTAATGATTTACTACGTAACCTTGCCACTCTCTGTTTCTTGGCTTCCCCTTGAGTGGGAGCCAAGGAAATGCTTGACCTGTCATGTTAAAGCGGGTAAGCAGAATACTCCGCTTACCCGCCTATCTTACATCATTTACCCCTTATTTACAATATAACGTAAGACTTTTACATCTTCTTATAACCGTTTCTGCCTTTCTATGGCAGCATCTATAAGACACTATCTCTATGACAGCATCGGCTTGCAAGCTTCGGCCAGTGCGTCCTTCTTTGCTTGTGCCTCGGCCAGATCCTTCCCCTTGGTGGTAAAGTAAGTCTTGATCTTCGGTTCGGTACCGGAGGGACGAACGATCACGGTAGAGCCGTCCTCCAGACTGTAGATCAGCACGTTTGCCTTCGGAAGTCCGGTTTTTTCCGGCTCGTTAAAATCCGTCGCGCCAGTAACGGCAATTCCGGCAAAATCCTTCGGCGCATTCTCACGCAGCCCTTTCATGATATCCGACATCTTATCCATACCGGACAGTCCCGGGAATTCAAAGGAATCTACCTTGTTCAGATATCTGCCGTACTGTGCATAGATTTCCTCCAGGCGCTGCTTGATGGAAGAACCTTTGCTGCGATAGTATGCCGCCATCTCACAGATCAGCATCGATGCCACAACGGCATCCTTATCACGTACGTACGGTCCTGCCAGATATCCGTAGCTCTCTTCAAAGCCGAAGATAAAACGATCCACTTCTCCGGCGGCTTCGAGCTTTGCGATCTGATCACCGATCCATTTAAAGCCCGTCAGGGTATGACGCAGTTCCACGCCGTAATGCTCTGCTACGGCATCCGCCAGAGGCGTCGATACGATCGACATAACCGCTACCGGATCCTTCGGCATCGTGCCCTGTTCGATCCGTCCCGCGCAGATATAATCCAGCAGCAGTACTCCCATTTCATTCCCGGATACCAGCTCATAACTGCCATCCGGACATTTCATTGCGATGCCTACACGGTCCGCATCCGGATCCGTTGCCAGCATCAGATCCGCCCCGGTCTCTTTGGCCAGTTCCAGGCCATATTTGAGTGCCTCAAAGATCTCCGGATTCGGATACGGACATGTGGTAAAGTAGCCACTCGGATACTCCTGCTCCGGTACGATCGTGATATCCGTAATCCCCATATCATTCAGCACTTTTGTAACCGGTACAAGACCGGTACCATTCAGCGGTGAATAGACCAGCTTCAGTCCCGATGTCTTTGCCAGGCCCGGACGTACCTGTCTGGCCTCGATCGCTTCATAAAATGCCTTCTTACAGTCATCCCCCACAAAACGGATCATACCGTTCTCCACGCCTTCTGCAAAGGAGATCTTCTTTGCGCCGGTCAGTACATCCGTTTTCTGGATCTCATCGTAGACGATCGCTGCCGCATCATCCGTCATCTGACAGCCATCCGGTCCGTATGCCTTATATCCGTTGTACTTCGCCGGATTGTGGGATGCCGTTACCATGATACCGGCATTGCAGTTATAATATCTCGTTGCAAAGGAAAGTGCCGGTACCGGCATCAGAGCATCATAGATCCGTACTTTGATCCCGTTTGCCGCCAGTATGCCTGCCGCTTCTTTTGCAAATATATCACTCTTCAACCGGCTGTCATAGGCAATAGCAACGGTCTGCGTTCCGCCCTGGGTCAGCACCCAGTTGGCCAGTCCCTGTGTTGCCTGCCGTACCACCCAGATATTCATACGGTTCGTGCCTGCCCCCAAAGTACCGCGCAACCCGGCCGTACCGAATTTCAGAGATACCGCAAAACGGTCTTTGATCTCCTCATCCAGATCCTTCACCTTCAGCAGCTCCGGCATCAGATCCGGATCCTCCAGCTCATACGCCAGCCAGCGCTCATATTCCTCTTTATACATACCCTTCTCCTTTCGGGAATCCCCGGCAGTGTTTCCTGCCATCTGATTTGTGCACATAGATCCGTACACATATTGATATTTTAGCATACAGATAACATCACTACAAGTAGTTTGCATTTCCTATTAAAATTGACGCCATCCCATATCTGAAGTATAATATTATAATAAAATTTATAGAGGAGACAGTATATTCTATGAGCATGGATGCCCTGGATAATCTCCTGATGCTCGCTGCTGCGATCATCGGTCTTCTGATCTGTATGTTCCGCTACATCGCGTTTCCCAAGCGCGGCTGGTTATATCTGTCCGTCTTTTTTCTGGCAGATATGCTAAGCGATTATTATTGGACCATCTATTCCCTGGTAATGAACGACTCGCCCGATGTCTCCGCGATCATCGCCTATATTGGCTGGAATCTGGGCTATCTGATCCTGCTCCTGACCGTTTTACGTAACCGTCCCAAAGATTGCGCGGGGTACTTCCATCCCCTTATGCTGCTCCCGATCCCACTCAATGCTTATCAGTTTTCCATATATATTTCCTTTGGCGGCTTTTTCAATAATCTCTGGCAATGCGGTTTTTCCACCGCTATTGCATGTTTTTGTCTCCAGGCCCTGTTGTACTGGCACAGATTCCGGAAGGATGCATCCAAAAAAGTTCATTTTCCGTATCTCCATACCACCATTCTTTTCTATATCATCACACAATATGCTATGTGGACCGCCTCCTGTTTTGACTGGGAGAGTGAACCGAAAAATCCCTATTACTACTTTGCTTTTGCCGGCTATGTGATCGTCCTGTTCTTCGGACGTGCCGCTGCAAAAGATTACAAAGCCGAAGGCCTGGAAGCTGCAAAAGATGACTACTCCGAAACCCGTTCCCAGATCCTTCTTCAGATGATCGTTACCTGTATCACCATCGGCTGCTGTTTCGGTGGCTATTATCTTGCGCTCTGGATGAAAAAACTGCTTCCGGAAGATCTGGACGGTACCAGCGTATACAATATCATTGCACTCGTGCTGTTTCTGATCTCGGTCTTTCTGGTACTTGTGATCCTGACCGTCATTTATATGGTCGCGCAAAGATACAAACTGCGTATCAAAACAGAATCTCTTCCTGTCCGTTCCAAGCGCAATCACTTCAACCTTGTCTTCACCATCATCGTAACTCTACTTCTGATGATCTTTGCAACGGTATATAATTCCATCATCTATTACCGTGCTTCCGTAACCGCCGTCTACGATGCCGGTGAAGACAAAGCCGTTTCTACGGCAACGGATCTGGAAAACTACCTGACCAAAGCCATGTCCACCCTGAAAGTTACCGCCGATTCCATCGAACTGATGCTGAAAAACGGTGATTCCCAGGAGGCGATCGAGCAGTATATCCTGGACCAGACCTCTATGCAGGCCAACCAGCTGGATGAAAACTTCACCGGACTGTACGGTTACATCCGCGGTGAATATCTGGATGGTCTCGGATGGGTGCCGCCTGAGGGTTATGATGCCTCCGCCAGGGAGTGGTATCTCTCCGCTCTTGCCGCAAATGGTGAAGTGGTCATCATCTCCCCCTATGTGGATGCCCAGACCCAGGACGTGGTCATCACCATCACTAAAATGCTGGATGACGGAACCAACAGCAATGTAGTCTCACTGGACGTGATCGTTAATCATATCCAGGAAACAACAGAACAGGTAGAACTCTCCGGAAACGGATATGCCATGATCGTCAACCGGGACGGTTTTATCGTATCCCATAAGGATACCGAGCTGAACGGACAGGATTTTAAGGACGTCTATGGAGAAGATGTTTTAGAGCAGCTGATCACCACAGAGCATGGTCGTATTCATACCATCATCAATGATACCGACAGCACGGTCTTTGTCAGCCGTGTTATGGAGCAGTGGTACGTCGTTGTCGTAGTTGACAATACCGATCTGTTTGAAGACGTTCGTTCCCAGCTGGTGATCAATGTCCTGGTTTCCCTTACGATCTTTGCCCTTATCACCTTCTTCTACTATCTCGGTTATATGAACGAACAGGCCAACAACCGCAAGATGGAAGAAATGAATGCTCTCAAACAGCGTCAGGAATATGAGTCCGAAATGCTGCGACTGGAAAAAAGCGCTGCCGATGAGGCCAATAAGGCCAAAAGCAAATTTCTGGCTGATATGTCTCATGAGATCCGTACTCCCATCAATGCGATTCTCGGCATGAACCAAATGATACTCCGTGAGGCCGATCAGGACAGTCTTCTGGAATATGCAGAAAACATCGAGGTTTCCGGCCGTAATCTCCTGCAGCTCATTAACAGCATTCTGGATTTTTCCAAGATCGAAGACGGCAAGATGGAAATCATCCCGGTTTCCTACAGCGTCCACGCGCTGATCACTTACCTGGTCAATTCCATTCAGGAACGCGCAGAGGCCAAGGGCTTACTCTTTACGATCGATGCCGATCCCGCCATTCCCTCGCAGCTGTACGGCGATGATACACGCATCAATCAGATCATCCTGAATCTGCTTACCAATGCAGTAAAGTATACGCCGGAAGGTTCCGTCACCTTAACGATACGCGCAGAAGAAACCACCGCAGACAAAGTACTGCTGTATATTTCCGTTGCCGATACCGGCATCGGCATACGCGAAAGTGATATGGACCGGCTCTTTGAATCTTTCGAACGCCTGGATGAAAAGAAAAATCACAACATTGAAGGCACCGGTCTCGGCATCTCCATTACCACCAGTCTGTTAAAACTGATGGACAGTGAACTCAAAGTCGAGAGCACCTACGGAAAAGGTTCCGTTTTCTCGTTTGAACTCTGGCAGAGGATCGAAGATCCCAAACCTTTGGGGGATTACCGTCAGCCTGCTGTGGTACGCTCCGAAGCAGCGCGCTATCACGAATCTTTCCATGCTCCGGATGCGCGGATCCTGGTCGTGGACGATACCCGAATGAATCTTACCGTTGCCGTTAATCTTCTGAAGAAAACAAAAATACAGATCGATACCGCCCTAAGCGGTACGGATGCCATTGCCCTTGCCCGGGAAAACGCTTATGATCTGATCCTGATGGATCAACGAATGCCCGGTATGAGCGGTACACAGGCTATGAATGCCATTAAGGAACTTCCGGATGCAAAGAATGCTGACACTCCTTTCATCTGCCTGACAGCCGATGCGATCCGTGGTGCAAGAGAACGTTATATTTCAGAAGGCTTTTTGGACTATCTGACCAAACCCATCGCCGGAAACCTGCTGGAGCAGGCGCTGCTGAACTATCTTCCGGCGGATAAGCTGGAAACTGTCCTACCGGACAGCACGGAAGACGCGAATGAGAAAGCTTCCTCTTTCATACCCGTTCTGAACGCTGCCGGACTGGATACCGCATCCGCTCTCGTTTACTGTATGGACTCCGAAGATTTTTATAAAGAGATCCTTTCCCAGTATATCGAGGAATATGATGATCGCTGCGGTAAACTTGAAGAATATCTGAAAGAACAGGATTGGGAGAACTATTCCATCATTGCACATGCATTGAAGAGTTCCTCCAGGACCATAGGCGCCAATGAATTGGCAGAAAAAGCCTTTGCGCTCGAGAAAGCCTCCAAAGAATCGGATGCGGATACCGTATTAAACGGCCACGAGGAACTTCTTGCAGCCTATGAAGATATGATCCGGTTACTTCGTAACGCCTTAAAGTAACGGAACACTTTCCAATAATGATCAAAACGCGGGGAGCCATTTCCCCGCGTTTTTTGATCACACTATTGGTATCGTATTTACAACCACCTGTTATTAAACACTCTTTACCGCTTCGCGCAGCGCCTCTCTTACCGCGCCTTTTCCGCTCATCATCTTTTTGTAATATGCCTTTACTTTATCAGTAAGAGCCGCATACTTCGTCACATCCAGTCCGAAGTATCTTGTCTCTTTCAGCAGATCCTCGATCACGGACAGATCGCTGATCTCTGTTCCGGGCTTGTAAACTTCCAGACGCTTGGATAAGCTCTCCAGTTCCGGATCCGGGCTCAGCTCCATCTGCTCCAGGTTATCATCATAGCCGCTCAGATAACGCAGCCATGCAGCAAGTACAAACGGTACCTGTTCCAGTTCACCTTCCCGTTTAAGCTCTACATAGGAACGCAAGGTCTGTCCGAAACGGATGGGTACCTTCTGGCTGGTATCGCAGGCGATACGCTGCGGGGTATCCGGCAGGAACGGATTCGGCAGACGGTCTTCCAGTACTTCCTTCAAAAAGTCAGCCGGCTTGATGATGCCGGGATCACAGACCACTTCCAGGCCTTCTTTGCCAAGTCCGTACGGCAGTTTCTTCAGATCCGGATCACTCATCTCTTCGGAAATCTTGTTGAAACCAAGCAGACATCCGGTAACTGCGAGACCGGTGTGCAGCGGATTTAAGCAGCTTTGTACTTTCATACGTTCTGCCGCCTCTACCGTAGCACGGTCCGTCATATATACGCCGGCATCCTGCAGAGCAGGCCGACCGTTCGGGAACTTATCCTCCACCACCAGATACTGAGGGATCTCCGCATTTACAAACGGAGCAATGAAAGTATTCTTGCTCGTCTTAAACGGCTGCATTCCCTTGATGCCCTTATCTTCCAGTGTCTTTGCCACACTGGTATCCGGCCGCGGTGTGATCTTGTCGATCATCGTGCATGGGAAGCATACCTTAGATTCGTCTTTCAGATAGTCGATAAAAGCAGCCTCTGCCTTGCCGGCTTCAATCCACTTCTGCGCGATGAACAGAACGGCATCTTTTAACTTATCACCGTTGCCGCTGCAGTTATCCATGCTGACAAATGCTACCGGAGCCTTTCCTGCCAGATAACGCTGATACAGCATAGCTGCGCTCATTCCCATCGTGGAAACCGGCTGCTCAGGACCGTTGTCGATATCCTTCTGCGCAAATGCGGTAGCATTACCGTCTGCGCCCTTTACCACATAACCTTTTTCGGTGATCGTATAGGAAACCATTTGAAGAGACGGCATTTTGGCGATCTCCCACAGCCTCTTGATATCCTCGGATGCTTTGATGGCTTCCGCAATACCGGCCTGTACCTTCAGATCTACACCGCCATCGCAGCGCAGTCCTACGGACAGAGTCAGCATATCGTACGGGGCATAGCCCAGATCGATTACTTCGTTATCGAAACCTTCCACGGCTACGATACCGGTATTCATCTTGCCTTCGTTCAGCAGTTTATTTGCATGACCTGCAATAAAATCACGAAAGATATTACCGGTTCCGAAATGCACCCACTGTACGTTATCTTTTGTATTTGCGCGCAGTTTCGGGATATCGTATGTCGGCAATACAACGCCTGCTGCTTCCCACTGCGCTTTTTCATCTGTGATACTCTTTAATGTAAGTTCCATTTATGTCCTCACTTTCTCCTGTCATACCCGGCTTTCCCTTAAGGGGAGAACCCAAATCAACCCTTATTCTTCTCCAGCATATCCCATGCGCCAAGGATGTACATAATGCCAAGCGCCCGGTCGTACAGTCCGTAACCCGGTCTGCACTTCTCACCCCAGATATGCCGGCCATGATCCGGACGGATATAGCCGTCGAAACCTGCATCGTGGAATGCCTTGATGATATCCAGCACACCTACGTCGCCGTCGCAGTCTCTGTGAGATACTTCACTGAAGTCACCGTTTTCATAATGCTTCACGTTACGGATGTGTGCAAATGCCACACGGTCCGCATGCTTCTTTACGATCTCGGCAACCTTATTGTTCGGATTGGAGCCTAAGGATCCGGTGCAGAGCGTTAAGCAGTTGTAAGGATCGTCTACCATAGTCAGGAATCTTTCCACACTGGCTTCGTCTACGATCAGACGCGGCAGACCGAAGATATCCCATGGCGGATCATCCGGATGGATTGCCATTTTGATACCGCACTCATGACATACCGGCATCAGTTTGGACAGGAAATACTTCAGGTTCTCCCACAATGTTTCCTTATCTACCGGCGCATACATTGCAAAAAGCTCTTCCAGTTTTGCCAGACGCTCCGGTTCCCAGCCGGGCATGGTAAAGCCTTCACATTCCTTTAAGATATAGTCTGCCATCTCCTTCGGATCCTGTTTGATCTTGGACTTCTCATAGTACAACGCCGTAGAGCCATCCGGAAGCGGATGGAACAGATCGGTTCTCGTCCAGTCAAAGATCGGCATAAAGTTATAGCAGATCACCTTCACGCCGAATTTCGACAGATTGCGGATCGTCTGAATATAATTCTCAATATACTTATCTCTTCCCGGTCCGGCCGTCTTAATATCATCGTGAACATTTACGGATTCTACAACCTCCATACCGAATCCGTACTGATCCAGTTCATCCTTTACTTTCTGAATCTCCTCGATTTCCCAGATTTCACCGGGCATTTTTTCATGGAGCGCCCAGACGATCTCTTCCACGCCCGGGATCTGTTTGATCTGCGCTAAACTGATCGTATCATTTCCGCTGCCATACCACCGAAAACTCATTTTCATGGTTTTCTTTCTCCTTTCTCTGATTACTATATAAATATTTACTTACTCACACTTTCATGCTTTCATCCGGTCCCAGATAGGATTTCCCGGAATCCGGACGTATATGCGACATAAACGTCTGCTTATTCTCCCGGACGATCATAATACGCTCTGCTACATTTTCCGGATCCGTACCGTAATAACGCAGCGTATGTCTTCCTGCCTTCAACTCGCGTTTTTCTCCGACGATACGCATATGCTCAAGCACTCCGATCGCCCAGTCATAGGTTGCGCCCGGAACCCGGGTCGCTGCGATCGCATTCACCTTACGGATCTCACCGCCATCGATCGAATAATACAGATCTACCGGCAAGGTATGGCGATACGTATTGGTCGGCAGCATCTGGAATCGCACTTCATAGTTGCCGTCCTGTTCTGTCACAAAACGATACTCTGCATACGGCGCTTCTTCCGGATTTTCGAACCGTGCAGTCAGCGGATAAAGTGCCACGCCGTCTTCTCTGCGGCCCAGATCATTGACCACATAAAGCTTTGCATTGTCCTTATCCTGCTTTGCCGCATAATGCGCTGCATCCATCACGACACATCCGTTGCGCTCCAGGAAGGCTTCCCCTTCCGGCGCACCCTTCGGTGGCTCTACCTTGATCCGGATGGTACCGTATTCATACTTCACCAGGATCATCGCCGGCTCTGTATTCTTCGGATCCTTGTCGATCGTTACGCGGATCTCATGATACGGATCTGTCAGCGATACTTCCCCGGAGCTTCGATCACACTTGAGCCAGTCTGCTGTTGTCTCGATGGTATAAGATACCTTCTGTTCACCGCAATCCGCGATAAAGAATCCCGCTTCTGCACACTTTGCATCTTCCTTGCGGAACTTGCGCAACGGAAGCATCTTTCCGCTCCAGTCACAGCCCTGTGTGCTGCCGGGTTCTCCCAAAAGCCCTGCTGTCAGCGCACGATACTTCACCGGGATCACTGAATGCAATACCGGATTAGCGGATTCTTCCATATTCCACTGCTTAAAGCCGATGTGCGGAGCTTCGCCGAATCCGTCCCATTTCCACATTTCCAGTTTCTGCAGTTTATCCTTCAGCTCCTGATCCATCCGCAGACATTCTCTGGTCTCATCCGCATACCGGTTTGCAACCACGGCGCCGATGGATGCAAAGTAATGGTTTCTGCCGCACAGGATCCACATCTTCAGAAGATTCAGCCCGCCCAGCAGACTGTATCCGATCAGTTCATAAAGTGCCGCTTTTGTACTTCCGGAAAGCTTCTCTTCCAGCGTGGTATACGTATTTGTGATCTCTTCGATCTGCGCCAGCAGACGTTCGGCTTCATAATCCGCTACCGGATGATAGATATCATCTCTCATATGCTCCGGCCGGCGGTTATGGATCATACGCTCTGCCCGGAATACGATATCCGTCAGTTTCTCCTGCTCTTTCTCATCAAATACATGTCCGAACTGCTTCTTCGTCCACATACGCAGGTACTCTGCCGCAGACTGCGGTCCGCATTTACCCCATTTATCATAGTCATAAGCCAGATTTAAGAAATAGGAAAGCGGCAGTTCCTGCAGACCAAGATCCCCGACATTGACGATCCACAGACGCTGAACGCCATGCTCATAAGCCGTCGTCATCTGTTGCCATACTTCCGGCAGATGCGTGGAATTGATCCACTCATAGGAGATGGGATCTCCGTGATAATCAAAGTGATAATACATACCGAAACCGCCGGGATGCTTCCGCATCTGCTCATCCGGCAGGCTGCGCAGATATCCCTGGTTATCTTCGCAGAGCATCAGGATCACGTCCTCCAGTTCCGGACAGCCCTCGCGAAGTCCCGGTGTATCCTTATCGCCGTAATAGAATGCTTCCACCTCTTTGTAAAGTGCGATCATTCTCGGAACCTTGCTCAGATCCTCATTTACTTCTTCCTTGATCAGTTTTTCCTGCGTTCGCAATACGTCACGCAGCAGATTGATATTATCGGCAAGAGTTGCTTCCTTTCCGAGGATCGTGGAATCACATTCCCCACGCATACCTACGGTGATCACGTTTTCCAGATGCCCGTTTCGCTTCAGACCGTCTCTCCAGAAACGGGTGATCCCTTCCGTGTTTGCATGGAAATTCCATGCATCTCCGTAAATGGAATCCTTACCGCGCACATGTTTATATTCTTCTCCGTGACGCAGACAAGGTTCATGATGGGAAAGTCCCATAACCACGCCCAGTTCATCCGCCAGTTCTGCGCTGGCCAGTCCCGGTCCGTCTTCCGCAAAGCAGGAAGACCACATTGCCGGCCACAGATAATTGCCCTTCATACGAAGCAGCAACTCAAATACGCCTTCATACATCTCGGCCGTGAACCCGCCGAAATGCTTATTACACCAGGTACCGAACGCCGGCCATTCATCATTGATAAAGAAACCGCGGTATTCTACCGAAGGTTCTTTGGATACCGTAAATACCTCATCCGTCAATACCACACAGTCTTTACGTGCCGGTTTCAGGTTGGACCAGTTCACATACGGTGATACTCCGAGTTCTTCCGAGATCCGGAACAAGCCATAGATCACACCTCTCTTATCGCTTCCTGCGATCACCAGCAAATCCTCTGCCGGTGCAAATATCCCATATACTTCACGTTTTCCGGTGATCCCGGAAACATCGATCTTTCCGTCTTTTGCTAATGCATCTACCGCGGGGCTTTTGCCCACGATGCCAAATACGATCTCGATACCCGAAAAATCCGGGATCTTTCCGTTTTCACTTTCCAGGATCTCAGGTTTCTTTCCGAAAACAAGTTCAAAATCTTTACTTACTTTATCTGCAATCTTCTTAATACCGGAACAACATTCCTGTTCATAAACAAACGCACAAGCCTTCTCTTTTGTCAGTTCGAACTTTGCCATCCTATCCTCCATTCAAACATTCCCAAATAACTCGAATTTAAACGCTTACACTCTTTTTACAAATGACGCCCCGCTTTCGCGGAGCGTCATCCTAAATTACTTTACATCTGTGATGATACTGCCTGAATTAGTCAAGCATATCCTTGGTGCCATACTGAGCTTCCCATTTTTCGGTACGCTCATCGATGATCGCCTGGCCACCGGAGGTCAGATAATCTGTCATCAGCTCTTCCCACTTAGCGTCGAACTCTTCCGGCTTGCAGCTCATGCAGGTATCGTAGATAACATCTCTCTTACCGTTCAGAGCTTCACCCATACCGGTTTCAGCTTCGATGGAAGTGATCTTAGCGTTCTTGGTAGGTCTCTTGCCGTTGCAAGCGATCTCGTTAGCCTTAGCTACATCTTCCGGATCACAAGGCGGGTAGTTGTTTGCCAGAGAAGCCAGTGTCAGCTCGTCTGTGGACAGGTGCAGACCGTTGCAGGTGATGGTCATATCGATGTTCTGACCGGAGTTCATGATCGCATCACCGGTAGCTGCCATAAAGGTATAAGCGCCATCAGCAGTTACGTTGTGGGTCACGCCCTCATCACCGACCTGCAGGTACTCGATGTGTTCCGGATCAGAGATCCAATCCAGATACAGCAGGGATGCCAGCGGCTCATCATTGGTGGTCGGGAAGAAGATCTTACGGTCACCGGCGGTGGAATCGCAATACTTCACATATTCGCCCTTAGCGTTTTCAAAGCAGTCAATTGCTACGAATTTTGCATCTTCGCCAACGTTTCTCTGAAGGTTAGCATTGATAGAGTCCTCACCGTTACGGAAAGGATAGTCCCAGTTGTGCATAAATGCACCAACATAACCTGCCTTCATCATATCATCCTCAGTATTGGACTCTGCGATTGCAAAATCATTCCACATAAGGCCTTCGTTGTACCACTGGTTCAGAAGCTGGATAGCTTCCTTGGTGCCGTTCTGGGTCAGCTTTCTGTCATCAAAGCCGTTTACATAGAACTCTTTATCTGTGATGTCCGGATCCATAAAGGACTCGATGATCAGTGCTGCTCTCCAGCCTACGTCAGAGGATACGGAGAACGGAACCATCTGCTTTGCATCCTTGCCAAGCAGCTGATCTGCGTTGTCACGGAATGCACAGATGCATTCGTAGAACTCTTCTCTCGTGGTCGGCTCTTTCAGACCAAGAGTATCCAGCCAGTCCTTACGGATGTAGGTAACGATACGGTTGTTGTTTGCACGCTTACCTTCGATTGCCCACAGAGTACCATCCTCAACACTCTTGTCCCAGTACATATTGGTGGTACCCAGCCACTCCCAGAGATGAGGGATATCGTTCTTGTTGTCTACTACCAGATCCTGCAGATCGATCACACCACCCATGTCAGCATAGGTCTGAATGGTCGGATAAGAATAGGTCAGGCAGATGTCCGGTGCAGTACCTGCTGCCAGCAGGTTGTTGATCTCATCGGTCTCAGTCCAACGAGGAACCTTAACGAACTCAACCTCTACGTTGTGGTCTTCCAGCATACCCTTCTTGATGTAATCGGTATACATGTTGTTGGTCGGATCAGAACCGCCGTCGTTACCACGATCGTAGATCTCAACAGTGATCTTTCTAGTCTCAGCAAACTTACCATCTACCAGTTCGGAACTGCTTCCGCCCTCGATGTTTTCCTGAGGCTCTTCGAAGATCTCGGAAGCCTTTACTTCCTCAGTCGGTTCAGCAGGATTGCTGTTTACCGGCTGATTGGTATCTCCGCCTTTTCCGCATGCAGCAAGGGAGAGAACCATAGACCCTGTCAAAAGAATTGACAAAACTCTGTTCTTCATTTGTTTTCCTCCTTCTTACATTTATTACGTAAGTGAATTGGTTTATATTTTGCGGCTCAGTCGCCGTCAAAATCATAATAGCATGTTCACATCTGTTTCGCAATACGTTAATATCTCATTAATATTACATTCATATTTTGTTCACTATTACTCTTTTACCGCACCAATGGTAACACCCTGAATGAAGTACTTCTGCAGTCCCGGATAGATGCAGAGGATCGGTACGGTCGAGAACATAACGACTGCTGCACGGATCGATTCCTGAAGACCCGGTGTCGAGAAACCTTCCTGCGTAGTCACTTCGATCTGGTTTACGTTCTGCAGGATATTATAGATCAACAGCTGCAGCGGGTAAAACTGCTCTTTCTTCATATACAGAAGGGCATCGGAATAACCATTCCAGCGGCCTACTGCATAGAACAGAGCCAGGGTAGCCAGTACCGGCTTGGACAGCGGAATGTACACATTCCAAAGGATCGTCCAGTAGCTTGCGCCGTCGATCTCTGCTGCTTCTCTCAAAGAGTCCGGAATACCGTAGAAGAAGCTTCGCAGAATGATCATATTGTACACGCTTAAGCATCCCGGGATGATCAGTACCAGCGGGTTATCCAGAAGCTTCAGGTTCTGCATCAGCAGGTAGTTCGGGATGGTACCTGCATTGAAGAACATTGTAATGGTAATGATCACGTTGAAGATCTTTCTGCCCTTCAGCTGACCAAAGATCAGCGGATATGCACAAAGCGTACTCATCAGAAGGCTGACAAATGTACAAACCAGTGTCAGAAAAGCTGTCCAGGCAAAGGATCTTAAATACTTCGGATCCTTAAATACCGTGGTGTATGCGCTGGTGTTGAACCCCTTCGGCAACAGGTATACTTCGTGACGGATCAGATATTCATTGGAAGACAGGGATCTTGCCAGCAGGTTGACCATCGGCAACAGGCAGATGATCATAATGATCACGCAGAGAGCAACGATCACCCAGTCTCCTACTTTTGTTTTTAATCGGCTGACATTAACTGTCGGGTTTTGCATTTCTACTTTCATCTTCAGACAACCTCCTTACATAATTCCGCGCTCGCCCATCTTACGGGAGAACCAGTTTGCAAGCAACAGGAATATTACGTTTGCGATGGACTGGAACAGACCAACCGCTGTGGTAAGGGAGAACTGCAACCCCTTGATACCGTATTTGTAAACGAATGTTGCGATAACTTCCGCATTCTTCATAACCAGGTTGTTCTGTAATACGTAAGGTCTGTCGAATCCGGAACCAAGGACATTACCAAGTGCCAGGATCAGAAGTACCACGATGGTAGGGCGGATACCCGGAAGTGTGATGTGCCACATCTTCTGGAAACGGTTCGCGCCGTCTACGGAAGCCGCCTCATAAAGCTCCGGAGAGATACCGGAGATTGCTGCCAGGTAGATAATGGAGTTCCAACCGAAGGACTGCCATACACTGAGACCGATATAGGTTCCTACCCACTTGTTCGGATCATCCAGGAAGTGAACCGCTTCTCCTCCCAGCTTGGTGATCAGCATATTTACAAAACCGTTGGTCGGTGAGAACAGCTGCATTGCCAGACCGTAGATGATGACCCAGGAAAGGAAGTGCGGCATATATGCTACCGTCTGTACCGTTTTCTTAAAGAATTTGAAACGAAGCTCATTCAGCAGCAGCGCAAAGATGATCGGCACCGGGAAACCTACGATGATATCGAACAGGTTCAGGAAGACCGTATTGCGCAGCGCGTTGATAAAGTCCTTATTCTTGAATGCCTTCAGGAAATACTCAAAACCATGGTTCTTTGCCCAGGGCATTTCCGATACTTTCTGCACAATACTGTACTTTTTGAATGCGATCAAAATGTAGTACATCGGACTGTACTTAAATACCAGGAAATAAATCATCGGAAGCAGCAGCAAAAGATACAGCTGCCAATACCTTTTTACATAGATCCACAGATCCTCTTTTGTGAATGGTTTCTTTTCTACTTGTACTTGCTTCTTCTTTCTAGCCACTTTTTCTACCTCCTTACTCTTTGAAATAATCCGGCTTATGCTCTCTGATCGCTTTTTCATCGATCGGATATCTGTTCAAATGCTTGTCCACGAGCGCGGCGGCTGCCTGTTTATCTCCCGCCTTGATCGCGTCGAGCATAGCCCGATGATCTCCTACTACCTTGAAGTCCTTTGCCGTCTCTACCGACAGATTACGTACTCTGTCAAAATGGATCATCAATGTGGAATGGATCTCATAAATGATATCTTTCCTGGCAATCTCGTAAATACTTTTATGAAACTGGTTGTCCAGATCAAACAGTTTTTCTGTCATGCCTTTGGAAAGATAAAACTCCTGAAGCGCCACATTGTCCTCCAAAAGTGCGATATCTGCTTCCTCCGCAATCTCACATACTTCCTCGATCACCGCAATGTCCGTAATCTTTCTTAAAAATCTGGCTTCCTCCACCATTTTCGGATCGATCAGTGAAATGAAGCTTCCCTTTTGCGGAAAGATCTCGATCAGATAAGCTTTGCTGAGTTCGATGATCGCTTCTCTGACCGGTGTACGTGAGATCCCGAGCTCCGCAGCGATCTCATTTTCGGATACCGCTGTCCCCGGCTCCAGCTCAAAAGAGAGAATACTGTCTTTTAACACCCTGAGCGCATAATCTCTTGCCGTCTCACGGGGTAATTTTTTATATTTTACCATCGTCTCCTCTCTCTCTTTGCCTGCATTTTCATGGTAGCGTACTTGTATACTAGCATTTCTTAATCAAATATTATCAGATAGCCATGTCTTTGTAAATTGATTTTTGTACAATTTTTACATAAATTTTTTTCAGTTTTTTTGTACATTTTTGTCAAGCACCGATTTGGCGCGTTTATGTAAACTTCGAGTGTCATCTCTATAAAAAAGAAAAAAGTCCTTTGCTTATTTATGCAAAAGACTTTTTGGTTCAGAATTCGATCCCGGCCCGTGCCGTCAGTCCGTCGTGATACGGATGTTGTATCTCTTTCAGTTCCGTCACATAATCAGATGCCGCAAGCATCCAGCCCTTCGGGTGCCGGCCGGTCATAATGATCTCGATCGGAGATTTTTTCCGTACGACCGTATCCCATACCGTTGCTTCGTCAAGAACATCCTGCTCCAGCGCCGCACACACCTCATCCAGGATCAATAAACTCCCTTCCGGATAAGGGATCGGTGCAAACAAGATCTCTTTCAGCAGATCTGTCTGTTTTTCCTTCAGTGTTTTTTTCTGTGCTTCATTCATTGCGGAAACAAAACCGGCGCCTTCCTTACCGTAATATGCCATTGCCCCAAGTTTTTCCAGTTGTTCCGTTTCACCGCTCCCTTTGCTTTTGCAAAACTGAACGATCTTTACCTGCCGTCCCGCGCGTAACGCCCGCAGTGCCGTTCCCATGGCAATACTTGTCTTTCCGCGGCCTTCTCCGTAATAAAGATGTATCCTTCCTGCGGATTTATCATAAGAAAGTCTGCGGATCACCGACCACTGCATATCCGTCCCTTTCCAAGTACACTCGATCCGATAGCCTTCCCCGTATCCCGGCAGCCATTCGTAGTACTCTCCGTTCCGATCGGTACCGAAACGTTCCAGGGATGCCATAATGGTACCGCCATGCGCTACGATAAAGATCTCATTCCGCCCTTCCTTTGTCTCCCGCGCAACCAGTTCCGTCATCGCTTTACAGATCCGCCCGGAAAACTCCGTCTTGCTCTCGCCGCCGGGACACCGGCCCGTACACTCCGAATCCACCCAGGCCTGATACTCCGGATCGTCTTTCATTTCATACCAGTTCTTTCCTTCAAAGTCCCCGAAATCCATTTCATTAAGCTCCGGAACCACGATATACTCAGCTCCCGGATAAATGATCTCCGCCGTCTGCCGGCTGCGGGACAATCCGGAAACATATACTCGCTCCGGCTTATTACCTGATGCAAACAGTTTTTCCCTGCCTTCTTCCGACAGTGCTACATCAGTTTTACCATAATAACGTTTTTCTTCTTGTCTTTCCGTTTCTCCATGTCGCAGTAAATTGATATACATAGTTTTATCCTCTCCGTTAGCCATGGGGACGGTTCTCTGGCTCATTTTGGACCGGAGAACCGTCCCTGTGGCTGCTCTGTGGCTGCTTACACCTGATACAGCAGTGCGTTACAGATTGCAGCCGCTACATTGCTTCCGCCCCGCCTTCCGCGTGCTACGATATACGGCACGTCCAGCTGCATGATCAGTTCCTTGGCCTCCACCACATTCACAAAACCGACCGGCACGCCGATGATCAGTTTCGGATGCAGCTGCCCTGCTTTTACCATATCAAAAAGTGTCACCAATGCCGTCGGCGCATTCCCCACGGCATAAATAAAGTCTTCTCCCATCGCTGCCGTCTGTTCCATGCTCACACTTGCTCTGGTGATGCCGCGCACCTTTGCTTCCTTTGCCACTTCTTCATCCGCCATAAAGCAGTGCACACTTCCTCCTAAAGAAGAAAGCTTCTTCTTGTTGATCCCGGACATCGCCATCGATGTGTCCGTGATGATCGAAGCACCGTCCCGCAGATACTGCAATGCCTTATCCACCACATCTTCCGAAAAGCAAAGGCTCTCCGCAAAGGAAAAATCCGCAGTCGTATGAATCACACGCTTGATCACCAACGCCTTCTTTTCTTCCCATTCTTCGTGCGGTATATTCTTCAGTTCCTCCGTGATGATCTCGAAGCTTCGCTTCTCGATCTCGGAAGGCGCATAGTAAGTCAATTCATCCCGTTCCATGTTTTCTCCTTTACATACTCCGGTTTACCGCAGCATCTTATAGATTGCTTCCATATCCAGGTTCTCACGGATTGCCTGTTCCAGGATGTCGTACTGCTGCTGACGGTAAGCATTCCGGTCTGCGCGTGCTTCCGCCCTCCAGGGTATCCCGGCGTGTTTGCAGGCGAACTGCAAAAAGACCGTGCGGAATGCATCTGCATCAAAGAGACCGTGCAGATAAGTGCCGAAGATCTGCCCGTTCACGCAGCCATCCTCCTTACTTCCACCGTTCTGATCCGTCAGGCTGCAAAACGGCTGTGCCTCCGGATGCAGCCTGCTCACCCCCATATGGATCTCGTATCCTTCCAGTTCCAGTCCGGAAAGTGATGTGTGATCTCCGTTTAATGCGGTCACCCGTCCCTGCACTCTGGTACGGACTTTCTGTTCGGCAAAAACCGTATCCGCCGGAAGCAGTGAAAGCCCCCTCACCATTGTTTGTTCCTCCGTGATCGTCTCACCCAGCATCTGATATCCGCCGCAGACCCCGATCACGACAGCGCCTTCTTTTGCGCATCGCCGGATCACGATGTCCAGCCCGGTTCCCTTCAGCCACTGAAGATCCCCCAGAGTATTCTTGCTTCCGGGAAGGATGATCACATTCGCTTTCTGTAATTCTTCCTTCTTTACCGTATAGCAAAGCGAAACCATGCTCTCTTCTTCCAGTGGTGCAAAGTCGGTATAATTGGAAATATGCGGCAGACGTACTACAGCGATCTTTAAAGCGCCTTCGCCGTGACGCATCCCGATCCGCTCGCTCAGACTGTCTTCTTCATCAATATCTACTTTCAGATAAGGCAAAACTCCGACCACCGGGATCCCGCAAAGCGCCTCGATCTGCTCGATGCCCGGTTTCAATAGTGCCACATCCCCACGGAATTTATTGATGATGATCCCCTTGATCCGTTCACGTTCATGCGGTTCCAGAAGCATCACCGTTCCGTAGATCTGCGCAAATACACCACCGCGGTCAATATCCGCCGCCAGCAGGACCGGCGCATCCACCATTTCCGCCATGCCCATATTCACGATGTCTTCCTGTTTCAGATTGATCTCCGCAGTTTTCGCCATTTTTACATTCAGACAATCATCAACAATTTTTCCATCCCCAGAAGAATAAGGTAAACACGTTTCGGTTACAGTACCATATGTAACTAAAGCAAATTGTGAATTTATAAGATATTCACGCATCTCGCATTCTCTTAAATAACATGAAAGTAAATATTGTGGAGATAAACTAATATTATATCCTAACTTATTGTATCTAAAGGCTAAGGCAAAAGTTGAAGCAAAGCCCAACAAGAACCACAACCGCCTTGGCTTTTAATAATAGGAGTAACATTTGTAGTTTTAAAAAATTTGTAATTCAAAGGAAATTTATATTTATCCATAATTTTCTTTATTTTAGACGGGCCATAAGTCTTTGAGTCTTCATCGTGATGAAAAGATTGTGATTTATTAAAAACACTTTTAAAATCTTTATCGTTTTTCGCATTTTTTTTAAAAGATTTTCTCTTTGTTTCTTGGTCATTTGCGATTGAATTAATGCTAACAATTCAAGAAAGAATAAAAAAATG
>JAFWRC010000181.1 GCA_017508825.1 Lachnospiraceae bacterium | reverse complement strand
TTATCAGCCGGACGCTTTGCATCATCCGGTATCTGCCATCTCTTACCTACCTTAGCAGCTCCGGGAATCATACCTTCCTTGCAGAATTCCGTCACTCTACGCTCCGATATTCCCTATACCACAGCCATTTGCTTGCAGGATTTCATATGAACATCCCCCCTTTGCATCTATCATCTCCTACAGTATAAACATTATTCGGAAAGATGTCAATTTGCGTTTGATATCCTTCCGAATAATATAGGAACCGTGTAACGTTACAATATTGTTACATTACTTAATATTTTTGTAATGGTACACGGTTCCTATACCAGCGCTTGACAATACCATAATGTAGTGATACCATCATAACCGTTATCAAACAGAATAGAGATGGCGCCTCGATGCCCATTTATGATGCGTCCCTGACAGTGAGGTCATTATCTGTCAGGGATTTTTTATGTTTTAGAAGGCGCCCGAAAAGGAGGAAAAACTATGAAAAAGAATCTTATGAAGACCATGCTCGCTTCGGTGAGCAGCCTTGCACTGCTTGCCGGCTGTGGTACTGCAGAGACAGGAAGCACAGGCAGCCCGGTTGCAGAAGCAGCTCCGGCTCCGGAAAAGACCTACACCGTAGGTATCTGCCAGCTGGTACAGCATGAAGCACTGGATGCCGCAACCCAGGGCTTTAAGGATGCACTTACCGAAAAACTCGGTGACGGCGTAAAGTTTGACGAGCAGAACGCTTCCGGCGATTCCGCTACATGCGCAACCATCGCAAACCAGTTCGTATCTTCGGGTGTGGATCTGATCATGGCCAATGCTACACCGCCTCTTCAGTCGTGCGCTGCAGCAACCAACGAGATCCCCATTCTCGGTACTTCCGTAACCGATTATGCTACCGCCCTGCAGATCGATGTAAATGACTGGACCGGAAAGACCGGTGCAAACATCTCCGGTACTTCGGATCTGGCACCGCTTGCAGAGCAGGCTGCACTCCTTAAGGAACTCTTCCCGGATGCGCAGACCGTCGGACTGCTCTACTGCTCCGCGGAGCCGAACTCCGTATACCAGGTACGCGTGATGACGGAAGAACTGACAAAGCTCGGTTACAGCACCGAGGATTACGCTTTTGCCGATTCCAACGATATTGCTTCCGTATGTACGAACGCGACCGGTAAGGTAGATGTACTCTATATCCCTACCGATAATGCTGCAGCATCTGCTACCGAAGTCATCAACAATGTATGCTTCCCTGCAGGTATCCCCATCGTTACCGGTGAAGAAGGTATCTGCGCCGGCTGTGGTGTGGCAACTCTTTCCATCAGCTATTATGACCTCGGATACCAGACCGGTCTGATGGCTTATGATGTACTGGCAAACGGTACGGACGTTTCCGAAATGGAGATCAAGTTTGCTCCGAATGTAACCAAAAAGTACGTGGCTTCCAGATGCGAAGCACTCGGCGTAACCATTCCTGAAGGCTATGAGGCCATTGCCGAATAATACAGGAGGACAGCAGCTTTGGACATCATGAATCTGATCAGCGCCCTTCCGGGCGCTGCAGCCCAGGGGCTCATATGGGGCATCATGGCCATCGGCGTATATATCACTTTTAAGCTCCTGGATCTCGCCGATCTTACCGTAGACGGTACCATGTGTACCGGCGGTGCGGTATGTATCATGCTTATGCTGAACGGCTGGTCTGCCGGACCGGCACTGCTGGTGGCTTTTGTCGCCGGTCTGCTGGCCGGGCTGGTCACCGGCGTTTTGCATACCACCTTCGGGATACCTGCCATACTTGCCGGCATCCTTACCCAGCTGGGACTCTATTCCATCAACTTAAGGATCATGGATAACAAGGCCAACCAGGCGATCAACGTGGGCAAATACGACCTGCTGATCTCCCTGCGGTATATCAAAAATGTGCCGGTATACAAAAACACCATACTGATCGTGGCTGTGATCCTGATCGTACTCATCGCTCTGCTCTACTGGTTTTTCGGAACGGAGATCGGTGCAGCGATCCGTGCTACCGGTGCAAACCTGCATATGTCGAGAGCGCAGGGTATCAATACCGATGTAACCAAGATCCTGGGACTGATGCTGAGCAACGGCATCGTCGCTTTTGCAAGCGGCCTGTACGCACAGTATCAGGGCTTTGCGGATATCAATGCCGGCCGCGGCGCCATCGTTATCGGACTTGCGGCGGTCATCATCGCGGAGGTACTTTTCGGCAAGCTGGGCAAAAACTTTGCACTGAAGCTGATCTTTGTCGCTCTGGGCGGCGTTGTGTACTATCTTGTACTGCAGCTGGTGCTGTGGCTGGGCCTCAATGCCAACGACCTGAAACTGGTGTCTGCAGCCATTGTTGCATTCTTCCTGGCACTCCCCCGCATCAAAGACCGGAAAAAGGGGGTGGCTGACAATGCTTGAATTAAAAAACGTACGAAAGACATTTAATCCCGGGACCGTAAATGAAAAGACTGCCCTGAACAGAATGAACCTGCGGCTGGAGCCGGGCGATTTCGTAACGGTCATCGGCGGTAACGGCGCCGGAAAATCCACCACCTTAAATGCCATCGCCGGCACCTGGTTTGTGGATGAAGGCACCATAACCATCGACGGAAAAGATGTAACCAAACTGCCGGAATATAAACGCGCGGTTTATCTCGGTCGTGTATTTCAGGATCCCATGACCGGCACCGCAGCCAGCATGCAGATCGAAGAAAACCTTGCACTGGCAGCCAGAAGAGGCCAGCACAGGGGACTCCGCGCAGGCATCACTTCTGCCGAGCGGGACGAATACCGGGAAAAACTGAAGATCCTGGACCTGGGTCTGGAGGACCGGCTCACCGCCAAAGTAGGACTCCTTTCCGGAGGTCAGCGCCAGGCATTGACCCTTCTGATGGCTACGCTGAAGGAGCCGAAGATCCTGCTCCTGGACGAGCATACGGCCGCATTGGATCCCAAGACCGCTGCAAAGGTACTGGAAGCCACGGAACGCATCATTGAAAAAGACCGGCTGACAACACTTATGATCACCCACAATATGAAAGATGCCATCGCGCATGGCAACCGCCTGATCATGATGCACGAAGGCCACATCATCTATGATGTACGGGGCGAAGAAAAGAAAGCACTTCACGTAAAAGATCTTCTGCAGAAATTTGAAGAGGCCAGCGGCAGCGAGTTTGCCAACGACCGCGTGATGCTGAATAAATAAAACCGTTGGATTAAAAAAGTGCCTTCGGCACATCAGCTCCCCCTGCCCCCTCATTCATGAGGGGGAGGGGTTTTCTTTCGAGCCAAAGTGTTCCATAATAGTTTTATGAACATCTTGCAAAAAATTTTCCGCGATAATTATGAAGAAATGTATTATACGCTTCATCCTCGCCCCGCTGTCATCGAAAACGTCGAAAAGATGATCAATTGCGGTGATCCTTCCTTCGGCGGCGCAATGTATCGTTGTGATAACTGCAGACATCTTAAGTTTGTCCCTTTTCGTTGCCACAGCCGTTTCTGTCCTACTTGCGGAAATATGTACTCTATCGACCGCACAACTGCCATGTCTTTCAAACTCATTAATACCCAGCATTCGGAACCACAATCCGATGTTCTACCATTAAACTACGGCGGACGTGCGGGATGAGAGAATCGAACTCTCATGAGCTTTGCCCCGCGGTGTTTGAGACCGCTCCGTCTACCTTTATCGGGATTCCTTCGGAATCCTTGTCGCACCCGCTGCGCGGGTTTGGATTTCCGGCAATCCCGCTCACTGCACCAAAGGAGATTCGAACTCCTAAGCCGTTTCCGGCACAACGTTCTTAGCGTTGCGTGTATTCCATTCCACCACTGGTGCTTACTGCGGGATAAGGGATTTGAACCCTTATGAGTATTACCTCCGGAGATTCTGAGCCTCCTACGTCTTCCGTTCCGTCAATCCCGCGTATTATGTATTAAAAAACCGCCTGCGCTATGCAGACGGCCTTAAGAACTCGCTATCTTTCCGTTCCTTATATACCGAAATCTGTCTGCATAGCAAAACACTCCTTGTTTCCGAGGAGAAGCAGTAAGCTAT
>JAFWRC010000180.1 GCA_017508825.1 Lachnospiraceae bacterium | reverse complement strand
CTAAGCTCTCTTTTTTAGTAATCACGAACGATTCTTGTGGCTAAAGATCTTTGATCTTGTTGCCACAAGAACCGTCCCCGTGGCTCACTCTTTGTCTTCCCCTTTGAAATGATTAGACATAGAGAATGATTTTCCATATAATATCATATACAGATATGGAGGTTACTGTATGCAGAACGATTACATTCTCAGATATACGAAACCGGCAGAAGATTTTAATGAAGCATTGCCGATCGGAAACGGAAGGATCGGCGGGATGGTTTACGGACGCCCGGAGCAGGAGCTGATCGGATTAAACGAAGATTCCATCTGGTCCGGCGGATTGCGGCACCGCATCAATCCGAATGCAAAAACGGCCCTGCCGGAAGTACGGAGACTTCTGGCGGAAGGTGATATTCCCGCTGCGGAAAAACTGGCATTCGAAACGATGCAGGGCATCAATCCAAACAGCAGGCATTATATGCCGCTGGGGGATCTGCGGATGGATTTCCGTAATACAGATAAAGACGGGATCACCGGTTATGAGAGAACCCTGGATATCGGTAATGCGGTTGCCGGATCAAAGTATCGGATCGGCGATGTGGAATATTCCAGAGAGTATTTTGTTTCGGCGCCGGATCAGGCGCTGGTCGTGCGCATATCATCCTCAAAACCCGATGCGATCAGTTTTGATGCTTTTATTGACGGGCGTGATGATTATTATGATGATAACCGGCCATGCGGAAAAAATCGTATTTTATATACCGGCGGATGCGGTTCTGCAGACGGGATTTTTTTTGCTGCTGTTCTGGCCGGACGGACGCGGGGCGGAACGGTTCGAACCGTCGGCAATGTGCTGCGGGTAGAAGGGGCATACGAAGCGGTTCTTGTGCTTACGGTTAGGACGAGTTTTTATGAATACAGTCTTTGTGAGAAAGGGGACCGTCTGCGCAATCCGCAGGGTGGTTCGGCGTTTTCCGGAAGGCAGTATGAAAAAAGAGCCATGGAAGATGCTGAGCTCTGCGTTGAGAAAGCTTATTCCGAACTTCGTACCAGACATATCAAGGATTACAGAACACTGTTTGAACGGGTAGATTTTCATTTGACAGATAACAGCGACGGAGCATCAGGACTTCCGACGGATGAGCGTATTGCCAGACTGCATAACGGAATCGAAGCATCCGGGGAGCTTCCCGGGGATAATAAACTGATGGAACTGTATTTTCAGTTTGGCCGCTATCTGATGATCAGCGGAAGCCGGCCGGGAACGCAGCCTCTCAATCTCCAGGGGATCTGGAATAAGGATATGTGGCCTGCCTGGGGCAGCAAATATACCGTAAATATCAATACGGAGATGAATTACTGGCCGGCAGAAAGCTGTAATCTGTCCGAATGCCATCTGCCGTTGTTTGATCTGCTGGAAAGGGTCTGTGAGAACGGACGTATAACAGCAAAAGAAATGTATGACATCGATAAGGGCTTTACTGCGCATCATAATGTGGACATCTGGGGCGATACGGCGCCGCAGGATAAATGGATCCCGGCAACCCTGTGGCCGATGAGCGGCGCATGGCTGACGCTGCATGTGTTTGCGCATTATGAGTATACGCTGGATGAAGATTTTCTGCGGGAAAAGTATCACCTGATCAAAGAGGCGGCCGAGTTCTTTACGGAGTTTCTGATCGAAGACGGCGAAGGAAGACTGGTAACCTCACCATCGGTTTCACCGGAAAATACATACCGGACAGAAAAAGGCGTGGAAGGCTGTATGTGCATCGGACCTTCGATGGACTCGCAGATCCTCACCATGCTGTTTAAAGATGTGATCAAATGCACGGAGATCCTGAAAACAGATGAGGCTTTTGCGGATACCTTAAAGCAGATGCTGCAGAAACTGCCGCAGCCGGAGATTGGCAAATATGGACAGATCAAGGAATGGGCGGTCGATTATGATGAAGTGGAGATCGGACACAGGCACATTTCGCAGCTGTTTGCGCTGCACCCGGCGGATCTGATCACACCGCAGGGAACACCGGAACTGGCACAGGCTGCAAGGGCAACGCTGGATCGAAGATTATCCCATGGTGGCGGTCACACCGGCTGGAGCCGAGCATGGATCGCCAATATGTGGGCCCGGCTGTATGACAGTGGGGAGTTTTACGGAAATATTCTCCGTTTACTCGGTAATTCCACCAATCCGAATATGCTGGACAACCATCCGCCGTTCCAGATCGACGGGAATTTTGGCGGGACGGCAGCCATTGCGGAAGCCTTGCTGCAATGTACCGGCGGTGAGATCATTTTGTTGCCGGCGCTTCCGAAAGAATGGCCGGAAGGCAGCATAAAAGGATTGCGCGCAAAAGGCGGCATCACGGTAAATCTGCGCTGGAGCGAAGGCAAGCTTACAGCGGCAGAGCTGATCCCCGATCACGATATCGAATGTCGCGTACGGATCGGAGAGGAAATGCGAACGATCCCACTGACGGCAGGGGAGAGGCGTCGGATCATTCCGTGACGGCATGGTAGGACCGCTATGGAGAAAAAAACGGCTGAAACGTTATGTTTCGGCCGTTTTTTAAGTTATCTATGAATCAATAAAGTCAAGCAGTTCTTCAAAAACGATCGTATGTTCCGGCTCATTTAATATCTCATGCCGCATGTTTTCGTACAGTTTACCGGAAACATCCGTATAACCATATTGTTTTAAGTGGTCGATCGCTGCGTTAAAAGCCTCTTCGCTGACAGCGCAGGGATCGTCGGCGCCGGAATAAAAACGGATGGGCAGGGATGGATTTTTCAGTGCATAACCTTTGTCTGTAT
>JAFWRC010000179.1 GCA_017508825.1 Lachnospiraceae bacterium | reverse complement strand
CTCGGTATTGCTTTTATCCCGAGTTTTGCGCGTATTGTTCGGTCAGAGTATAAGAAACAGGTTTCTCTGGATTATGTACAGAGTGCACGGCTTATGGGGGCGGGGCATATCCGCCTGATCTTTGTGCATATCCTGCCAAATATCATACCGGTACTTTTGAGTTCTGTTATGATCGGATTTAACAATGCAGTGCTTGCCGAAGCGGGATTAAGTTATCTGGGCATCGGGGTACAGCCGCCGGAAGCATCGCTGGGGCGCATGCTTTCCGAAGCGCAGTCCTACCTGTTTACCGCACCCTGGTACGCCATTTTCCCCGGCCTTGTGATCGTACTGATGGTACTGGGATTTGCGCTATTGGCAGAGGGGATGACAGAAGAGTAACAATTAACGCTTGGCTTCCCCTTGAGAGCGCTGTGTGCCGGTGGCGCACGTTCAGCACGGACCGGTCCAATGCGTCCAGGGGACGCATGCTCTGGACCGACCGGAGCGGAGCGCAGACTCGGCAGGCGAGACAGGTGGCGCGCCAGCGCCGGATAAGGTGTTACTTATGGCATTTTGAGATTTTGATCAGTATACGATTGAGGACAGACTATGTCAGAAACCATTCTGGAAGTAAAAGATTTTGGTATCGAATTTCATGACCATGACACCCCGGAGCGTGTCGTGGAGCATGTGAATTTCACGCTAAAAAAAGGCGAGATCCTAGGCATTGTAGGAGAATCCGGATCAGGGAAATCTATGTCAGCCTTAGCCATAGCAGGCCTGCTTCCGCGTAAGAAACTCAAAAAAGAAGGACAGATCCTGTTTCTCGGGGAAGATCTGATGACCATGGAGCGTAAAAAACTCCGTGGACTACAGGGAGATGAGATCTCCATGATCTTTCAGGAGCCTATGACGGCGCTCAATCCGACTATGAAGATTGGAAAGCAGGTGGAAGAAGCACTTCGTATCCATCATCCGGAAGTGACGGCGGAAGAGCGTAAGCAGAGAGCGCTGAAATGGCTGAAAAACGTGGAAATGGACGATCCGGAGCGGGTGTATGATTCCTATCCCCACGAACTTTCCGGCGGAATGCGCCAGCGTGTAATGATCGCAGCCGCCATGGTAGGCAATCCGCAGCTGCTGATCGCTGATGAGTGTACTACGGCTCTGGACGTTACCGTTCAGGCTCAGATCATAAGGCTTTTACTTGAAATCAATAAAAAAGAGCAGGTTTCCGTGCTCTTTATCTCACATGACCTGTCTTTGATACGCCAGATCTCACACCGTGTCATCGTCATGCAGCTCGGCCATATTGTAGAACAGGGGGATGTCGAGCAGATCTTTATTCATCCCAAAGAGGAATATACCAAAAAGCTGATTGCAGCAATTCCACAGGTAGAGCTGTGAAAAGATCCGTAATCGCGAAGATGTATGTCTGTCGCAGTTGCGGATTTTCTAATTCGGATTGGTGGATTAGTAAAGGTTCATGATGCTATAATATCGGTGTAAACGCTTAACATATATATGTTTTATAGGGGAGAAAAAGATGAATTTTGATGATCTGGGAGCTTTGTTCTTTATTATTTTCATTATAATTGTCATAATATTTGCATTTATCTCCGAACGGGCGCATACAAAATGGCTGAAAGAAAACTATCCGCCGCTTATTGATCTGTCCGATACAAAAGGGATTGCTAATATCTCCGTTTATGAAGAACACGGCAAATATAACGAAAAAACCGGTTATAAAGAATATACTTTTATACGTAAACCGAACGGAAGCTGGCGGTATGTGAACAAAAAGAAGGCAACCGTCGTTTTGCTTTGTGTAATACCGGTTTTGATCATGTCGGTATGCTGGCTTTCGCAGTTGGGAATCGGGTATGCCGGGGACATGCTGATATTTGCTTTTTTCTGGTCGCTGCTGGTTTTAGGACTTACACGCCTTGAATCTCTGGAAGCAAGAATGATACTGAAAAAATACCTGCAGGGAAAGTTAACGGCGGATGCTGACGGGAAGCTAAGGGACAGTGTTCCGATAGATCCGGAAGAAAAGAAACGCAGAGAAGAAACGGCGCAAAAGAATGAGAAACAGAAATATGAGATATTATTACCGCTCATCCGGGGATGTGTAAAAACAGTTGTGTTTCTTATGTGGTTTGCTGTTTTTTGTTTTTTTTTGACAGCATTTGGAGTTTTGGTATATGAATTGCGTTCTCTGATCCTTGGGAAAGAATCCTTCCCTTTGCTGTATGTTATGGTTGCGGTCGGAATGCTGATGGTGGTCATTTTTATCCGTTTTTGGATGGGGCTGAGAAAACCTATGATGGGAGATCATTCTCTTTTGATCCCGTTAAATAGAGCGGGACGTTCCGAAAAATATGCGCCGGAAACTGTTTTGAAAAAACTGGCAGATGATCACGTTAATGTGATCCTTGCCAAAGGCAAGAATACGATACTTCGGATCTATGGTCAGGGAGAAAAGCATATTGTAGAGATCCGGATGGAATCAAAAGACAGTCTTTATACCTGGCATATGACAGAGACAGATTCCGGGGAGGTTACAACGGTTATGCCAGTAACAGATGAGGATGCACAGATCATCATGAATAAATGGGAAGAATGGTTTCCGGTCCGAAACAGCTGGCTGGTCGGAGAAGAACCAATCTGCAGATTTCTTCGAAAACTGTATGAATATAAAGATATTCACTTTGCAATGAAAGGATTTTCCTTTACAGATACCTCCGAAGAAACCAAAAAACTGATTTCCGGCGATGCTGATATCATTCCGTCAATCCCGGTGCAATCGGAGTACTTAATGTTTTTGAGCGGTCTGGGAGCAGAATGGCTGAAAAGAAAACTGGAGCGTGCCGAGAGAGCAATGGAAATTTTAGGCAATGATCATTCTGAATGATCCATGGAGATGATATGAATCCTGAAGTTATATATTTTTTTTTGATATTTATTATCTTGCTTCTTTTGGCTATTTATTTTGGAAGGCATAAAGCACACCCGCCGATTGTTGATTTTCCGGTCAAAGGAAAGGGGATTGCTTATGTTCATCTATACTTTGGGACAACCAGGTTTAATTCTGATCCTTATCGAAAATATAAATTTATACGAAATGATAAGGGCAAATGGAAATATGCCTTTGAAAACAAAAAGAAAATAACTATAGTATCAGTGATATTATATTTGCTTTGTGCGGTGCCTGCTGTTTTTATGCCTTTACTGGAAAAAAATAAAGAAATGCTGTTATTTTCAATTTCTTTTTTAGTGCCCGCAACGTTGGTTTATGCATTATTTATTATGGGCGGATATTATTTATTTACGCTGGAACCATATATTATCCTGATGCTGTATTTCCGAAAGAGAAAAGCGAAGAAGGTTGAGACAGAAGCACAAAATGTATATAAATATGCTGCTATTGAGAAAAAAATAAAGCTGTTTATAAAAGCAGGAGTTTTTCTTATATGGCTGGTGGGGCTGGGGTTATTTGGATTTATTCTGGTATTTACCTTCATATCATTAGTGGTCACCGTTGGGGCATGGGATTTTTTACGGTCTGCTGTTATTCTGGCAATTTTGATCGGATTGACCATGATCACTTGTTCCTGGGTACGTTTTCTTGATGTATTGATGGGCGATTACTCCTGTTCCGTTTCTGTAAGCGATGAAAAGGACTGCAAAAAATATGCACCTAAAAAGATACTGGCAAAATTAAAGAATAACAGAAGGAATGTTATATATCTGAAAAATGATCAGTGGCAGGTACAGATCTATGGAGCAGGAGAAACGCATGTTTTAGAGATTAAGATTGAAAATAACAATGATTTTCAAGTATTTCATATGATTGATTATGATCAGGGAGCGGATGAGACAGCAATCATGCCGGTGGCGGACGAAACAACTACGATTA
The DNA here is from genome assembly GCA_017508825.1 of Lachnospiraceae bacterium. Lineage (GTDB taxonomy): Bacteria > Bacillota > Clostridia > Lachnospirales > Lachnospiraceae > NK4A136. Next base: position 5,921 of record JAFWRC010000179.1, on the reverse strand, counting down.
TAGAGAACAGGTGGCATGAGAGATTCCCGGTAAGAAAATGCTGGCTGGTAAAGGAGACAGAAATCTGCTCGTTTCTTCAGCGTCTATACGAATGCAAATATTTACAGGCAGTCTTGAAGGAGTTTGCGTTTTCAGAAAATACCGGAGAAGTACAAAAGCTTATTGCGGCGGATGTGTATATTATACCTAAGGTCCCTGTGGACTGGCCGGTAGGAGGACTGCAAAGCAATATGGGCGCGGAGTGGATGCGAAAAAAAGAGGAGCGAGTACAGCGCGCTCTGGATATACTGAATAAAAAATAACAGGTATGCGGAGATGCCGCTCCAACTGAGTAAATCAGTGAGGCGGCACTTCTTTTTTTGATCATTTCCGATTTTCAACCATAAAAAAGCGTATTCTGAAACGTATCTATATAAAAGGAGGCCAAAAAATATCATGAATAAAACAGTTACAAGATCAGAAAGCAAGGAAATAGATACAGCTTTACGGGACCAGATGATATTTGAAAAAATGCAGAATATAATAGAAAGCGATCTTTTCAGAGGTGGCCTTATTGTTTTGATGATCCTTTTAGGGCTGGGAATATATCTTATGAACCACATGATCGTTGTACGGATCCAATATGATATTAATGGCACGGTGATCGATCACAGGGCAGAGGAAATTCCGGGTATCGAATTGGGAGATGAAGGATCAACGTGTTTTGGGTTCGGCAGATGTACGGAAACAGAAAAGATATTCGTCGGGTTCGATCCGGAGGGAGTGAGATCGTTTCGGCTTACGGATTCCTGTTATGTTGATGAAATACCGAGAGAGTGCAGCTTTAATTTTACATACACAAACAAGAGGCTGCATTTCCGGGATGAAGCTCTTTATATACACTTTGTTTCAAATGATGACGGGAATTTTATCTGCTCTGCAGATTGTGGAAACGCCAAGACCAGCATTGAAACTTTCATTGATCCGGTGGTGGAAGAGAAGAGTATTGTTTCTGACGGAAACAATTAAAACATAGAGAAAAGCCGTTGCTTGCGGGCAATGGCTTTTTCTTATATAATGATGGGAAAATAAGACAGGGATAAAAAATGTGAATACGAAAAATACTGCGGCTATGCCATTTGTCTATATATTTGGAGTGATCGTTGTATGTCTTGCCGGGATTGCGATCGGATCTTTTTTTGATTATGAGATCAGTGTGGCTTTGGCGCATCCTGACGGTTTGGGAGATATTATTGCCAAGATCAGCCCGGTTCCGGCATATGCACTGATGCCGTTGGGATGGGGCTGTATTTATACCGGGCTCAAAAAGAAACTGAATTCGTCAGGAAAATCTGCAGGAATCCCCTTGGTTTTTGCGGCGTGCATAGCAATAGCTCTATCCGGCGGATATTATGGCGGCATAGTTAATCTGCTTTTAGGATATGTGATCAGCGATCATATTATCCGTACCATTGCTTCATGGCTGTTCTGGGTGATCCTGTATGCTCTGATAACGTTGGTCATGCCACGATTTCTGGATGATTCCAAGCCGAAAAAACTGATCGCGGTCGGTTTGGCGCTATGGGCATCCACGATCGCATCCGATATCGCGGTACAGTGGCTGAAACATATCGCATACCGGCCGCGTTACCGATATCTGCTGACTCTGGAGGATCCTTTGGCCGGTTATCGGAACTGGTGGGAGATGGTTCCGAATCTGGCCGGGAGTGATGAGAATTTTCAAAGCTGGCCCAGCGGGCATATGTCGATCATAGGCGTGCTGATCGCACTGCCGTTATTGACGGAGTGCCTGAAAAAGAGAAGCATTCGGATAAGCGTGATCGTATTTGCCCTTGTGTGTATCTATTTCATAGCCGCATGTTACAACCGGATACAGATGGCAGCGCATTTTCTGTCCGATGTGTGCTTCGGAACGATGGATTCGTGTCTGATCACTGCAGGGATCTGTACGGTTTTACTTAAACTATTTAAAGCGGAGAGAGAAGAATAGCTTAAACAAGAGCCGATAGTGTTTTAAAGAGAGACCTTAAGGGAAAGAATCTGCTGTGAAGATGAGAAACATAGAAAAAATATTTATAACGGTATCCTGGATCTTTCTTGCCGGCTGTGCTGATGATATTGATCTGTCAGCTAACGATGCAGGGAATCATGACAATAATGAAGTGTCGGTAGTTGAGTTGGATATCCCTGACTATGGCAGTAATGCATCCGGGGATGCTGTTTCTGAAGATAACGGATTGACGGGAGAAAACACAGATGATACCGGCAGGGCTGCAGATGATATTCTCAGATTTGTGGATGCCTTTGGCGAAGAGTATGAGACAGTAATTAATGAGAATATCCCGAAGCATGAATATGATGCTTCGTTATTTGAAAAAGAAGGCGAACTGCTAAGCTATCAGGATGATAAATACACTTCACGCGTCGGGATCGATGTCTCAAAGTATCAGGATAAGATTGACTGGCAATCCGTGAAATCTCAGGGGATTGATTTTGTATTTATTCGGATCGGGTTCCGCGGATACGGTGAGGCCGGGACAATCAATGCAGATCCGGGTTTTGAAGAACATATTGCGGGAGCTCAGGCGGCAGGGCTGGATGTGGGGGTGTATTTCTTCTCACAGGCGGTAAATGAGGAAGAGGCTGTGGAAGAGGCGGAATTTGTGGTCGAACAGCTGAAAAATCACGAATTGCAACTTCCGGTGGTATATGATCCGGAAACCATCCTGGATAAAGCGGCGCGGACAGACAATGTTACGGGAGAACAGTTTACTGCAAATACGATCGCTTTTTGCGAAAAGATAAGCGAGTGCGGCTATGAGCCCATGATCTACTGTAATATGAAATGGGAAGCCTTTGAACTTGATCTGAGCCGCATGACGGATATTCCGATCTGGTATGCGGATTATGAGACGTATCCGCAAACACCATATCAATTCGAAATCTGGCAATATACGGAAAAGGGGCTGATTGAAGGAATCAATGGATCTGTAGACCTGAATATTCAGATCTGTACGAAATAATAAAGGGATAATAAAAAATATCAGAAAAATGCCATAAAAATCTTTTTTGAAATACGTATCAAGATTATTATCGTACAATCGGAATGTCATTTGGAGGAGGAACTGAATGAAAAGAAAGTATTATTCCATAGTTTACATAGTGGCGGCGTTATGGGTGACGGCTTCTATGCTGATGCCTGCGTCTGGTATTTTATAACGGAAAATGGTTCTATGTGATAAACGGAAAACTTGCTGCCGACTATTCCGGCACAGTAGTGTACGAAGGACAGACATATATGGTATCTGCCGGCATGGTTTTGTAAGTTTTACGGGCACGTACTCATAAAGAATGAAGGGAGAAACAAGATTATGAAATATAAGAAAACGGTAGTTGCAGGTGCTCTTGTTGCGTCATTGGGTATTCTTACCGGTTGTGAAGCGCATTATGAGACCAATCTGAACGGAGATAAACATAGTTACGAATATGATAGTGACGCGAAAGAATTTGTAGAAGTAAACCCTGAAGATGAAGACGAGAAAGAATCGGAAGGGGTAAAGGACGGCGGAAAAAAAGAGGATGTAGAACCGAAGGATGATGGCAAAACGGGAACTGCTGATGTAAAGGGCGAAGAATACGGATTTGCATCGTCCGATGAAGCAATCATTGCTTTTTGGCAGGGAATGGAAGACTGCTCGGAAGAGGAAATAAAAGCCTGCTTTTTAGGAGAAGATGTATTTAGCAGAAACCAGTATAAGGTGATCCAGAGTGTGATTGACGATATGGCGGAAAAAGCAGATTCCGTTAAGGATACGGTTATTTTTGACATAGACCATATCAGTATAGATAAAGACAGCGTAGACCCCGAAGATCTGCCGTCTCATATTACGGAAGTTACCGATGTAGAAAAAGCGTATATTTGCGTAGTAGTTGTACCCATAACACAAACGATCAACGGCGATGACTATGAGGTGAATGACAAGTATGAGATGTACACCATAAAGGTAGACGGAAGATGGTATATTGATACACAGCTCAATGAAATTAATGCAGAAGTTGTCGGAAGGGCCGGAGGAAGCGTTTCGGTATCGGACGAAAAAGAATGGTGTAGTATCAGCAGAACTACGGATTCCGTGAAGTGCGTATATACGAATGGGATAAGTGATTCTTATGAAATTGCGGATGGTGTTACATTTGACGATCTTTGCGACTGGTTTGAGAAAGAAAGCCCTGCATTTGACAGGGAAAACTATCGTCATGAGGTATCTCTCAATTTTGGCAATGAGAGTACTTTTGCAGCAATGAAGAAACTGGATATTTCGCGCCAGGCATCTGTACTGGGAAGTCTTGCGGAGTTTACAAGACGTATTGATAAAGTTGAAGGTAAAACGCTGGAAATGGAAGTGAATGCAAGTGATCCGGATGTATATGTTTTTAAGGTTCAATGCGCTAGTTACGGAAACTGTGAGCTGTATCTGAATTCACAGACGGGGGAACTGAAAATGATCCAGCCGTCAACCGGGAACGAATCGGAAGGAACGATCACGGACCAGGATGTGGCCGGCTGGGAAGATGCTGCAAGGCATGCACTCAATGGAGAACAGCCATAAGAATACGATCGATAGAAAAAAACTCTCCGTAAAAAAAGCAACCGACAGTTGCGAATGTTCCGCATCGGATTGGTGGCATATAACGGATAATACTGTATACTGATAACATAAACTTAAGTTTATGGGAAATATATAATATCTTTACAAATGATCAGGTATAAGATATTATTAGGTGTAACCGCTTACACAGTACGGTAATTAATGAAAAAGGGGAGATTTATGAAAGCAAAACGCACTAAAGTTACTCGTAAATTTACGACGGCAATGTCGGCACTTATGATTGCCGGACAGTTCGCTTCAACCGGGGCTATCTATGCACATGCTGAAAATGCATCAGGCGTAGATTATTCTGTGGAACAGAATGTCACATCCTCGTGGTATGGCGGATGCTGCGCAGAGATCGTATTGACGAATCTGTCAGATTCTGAAACTGAGAATTGGAAGATCAGTTTCAGCAGCACAGACAAGATTTCCAATCTTTGGAATGGTACGATCACGGCATGTGTTGAAACAGGCGATTCCTATCAATATACGGTTGAAGCCTTGGATTACAATGATGTGATCGCAGCAGGTCAGAGCATTGCCGTTGGCTATATCGGTGAAGGAAATGATCATGGATTTACGGATGTAAAAGCAGAACTGATCTATGCAGGCAATACAACAATTGTACCTGCAGAAGAACAGGAAGAGGAAACGAAGATTGAAGTTGAAGTTAATGAAAAAGTAAATACTGGATCGATCACAAACTTTGATGGCCTGGTGATCACGGATGACAACCAGTTTTATTCCATCCTTTTGAATGAAATTGATAATTTAAAAAATGTCCGTGAGATCCCGTATGAAGGAAATGCCCGTACCTGGGTTCCGGCCTGGGTGCTGAATCATAGCAACGGAGGGACGGATGTTGCTATAGAGGCTACTCCTGATGTTAAACTTTCCGGAGACGGTATGGATATGGAAGATTATTTATTCCGCATTTCCGGTACGATCCGCGGAGAAGAAATTGAAAGTTATGTTGATTATAGCCAGGTGGTATCATTGCGTGCCTGCTTCGAAAGAACAAGAAGAGCACAGATTGAAATGGTAAATGATGCTCAGAACGGATTTGACGCATATTTTGTTATGCAGCATAGCAGTAATATAGCAGTGCTTTCGTCAGATGATCTCGGACAGATCGTATTGCATACCGATTCCAATGTGGACCTGAGAAACGGTGATATGGTTCACGTATATGATATCAGTTTTGATGTTGCTGATGAAAAACTGTTCAATACAGATATCTCCGGTAAAATGGAAGTTATCAGATAGTAT
>JAFWRC010000178.1 GCA_017508825.1 Lachnospiraceae bacterium | reverse complement strand
CCCCGTGATCTGGTCGATGATGGTTTTATAGACTTTTTTCTTCTGTTTGACATTTTCTTTCTTATCCATAATACCTGATATGTAATCACAAAACGCCCTCTTATTCAAGTGATTTTTGTAATTATGTCCGGTAAGCGCAAAAAAACACGAGGAGAGATCGCGTGGCTCAATTTGGACCGGAGTACCAGCCCCATTGTTTTTAGCATATAAAGCAAACAGGGATAATGTGCTTAAGTGAAAAAGTAAATTCCACTTTGCTCTGAGCAAATAAAAAATTGCGTTCACGAGGCCTTTTTGTTATAATATATCGGTCAGAAATTCCTGATAGGATCCGTAACTGTTCCGAATCATTACCATAGTTCATTCTGAATAGATACATTCTGACTAAAAATATTGAAAGGATGCGCGTACTAATAAAGCGCGCCAGTAAACGAAAAAGACCATGCCGGTAATGGATGAATTTAAGGAGGAGCGGGAAAAGATCAAGACCGCATCCCCCGAAAAAAAATGGAAATATTTTAAAGACTACTATCTGAAATGGGTGATCGCCGGAGGGATCGGAGTGGCTCTGGTCATTTCCTTCATCGTGTCGATCGTGACCAAAAAAGACGATGTGCTGACGGTGCTGCTCATCAACTTTGCGCCTTTGGAAACCGCAGAGACACAAGTGGAGCAGGCATTTACGGAGCAATATGTGGAAGATCCCAAAAAACAGCAGATACAGCTGGATACCACTTCGCGTATCGCGGTAGGAGAGGTATCCGGAAATGATCTCTCCACTTCGATGACCTATAGCTATGCGGATGAGGAGAGAGTCATGGCACTGGCCTATACGGGCAGCATCGATCTGATGATCTCCGGTGAGGATGTGATCCGCAAGTATATGGAGGCGGAATGGTTTGTGCCGCTGGATACGGTATTGGATGCAGACACTCTTGCGGGATTTGAGGCAGAAGGCAGGGTAATCTACTATGCAGGGGAACCGGCAGCCGTATGTGTGGATACGGCCAAAGTACTGAATGAGAACTACTATTATGCCGGAGAAGGAGAACCATCCTTGTATGCGGCGTTCGGGGGCGGCAGCAAACACGCAGATCTTGCAGTGGAATTTTTGAAGTTTATCCAGTAAAACAAAAGGTGTCGAAATCGGAACATTTCGGCATCTTATTTGTTTACGCCGCAAATAATGCCTGCACATAGTGCCGTAGAATATGAAATCATGTTAAAATATTTGAATATCCCGAATAAATGACCGGGAACAGAGCAAAGGAGAGTATCTATGCAGTACACATTATCGGAATCGGACAGAGTCTATACAGGGGAACACTATACCGGGGAGATCGGTGCGAGAGCGATCCATCCGGACGGAACACCCTATCGCACCTTCCGTACCCAGACGGTGCTGGTAGATGGTGATCGTGTGCGTTTTGAAAACTGTACGTTTGAGAATACGGCGGGTCCCGGTAAAGTGGCGGGACAGGCGATCGCCCTGTATCTGGACGGGGATGATATTCATGTGGAAAACTGTATCCTGAAAGGACATCAGGATACCCTGTTTCTGGCACCGCTCCCGCCCAAGGAGGTGGAGCCCGGAGGGTTCACCGGACCGAAGCAGCAGACACCGCGCAGGGATCATACGGTGTATTTCAAAAACTGCCGGATCGAGGGGGGCGTGGATTTTATCTTTGGCGGTGCCACAGCCTATTTGAAGACTGCGAGTTTGTGAGTAACGAAGCAGGCTATGTGTTTGCGCCTTCCACACCCGAACATGTGAAGGTTGGATTTGTGGCGAAAAACTGTAAATTCCTGCGGGCGGAAGGCATCCCGGACGGGAGCTGCTATATCGCCAGACCCTGGCGGATCTATGCAAAACTGCGTTTGGAGGACTGCTGGATGGATGCGCACATCTGCCCGGCGGGATATCATGATTGGAATAAACCAGAGGCACACGAGACAACCGTATTTGAAGAGTATCGTTCAAAGGGACCCGGTGCAGAGCAGGCAGACCGGCCCGACTGGGTAAAATACGAAGCGTAAAGTTGAGCCTTGAGTGAGCCATGGGGACAGCTTTCGTTCAGTTCCCGTGGCTCAGCTTATTTGATTAGACAATGCAAGTATTCCGTCGTGAGAGTGTGTGAAATAATCTCTGTAAAAACGGAATAACACTATTCGAACGAGGTCTCCTAAGGTAAAATAAATCTTAAGGAGGCCTTTTATTATGGCAAAAGAAAAGAAACCCGTACACAAAGTTCAGATGACAGACGGTAAGCGTCAGATTATCCAACAGCTCCTCCAGGAGTATAACATCGAAACCGCAGAAGACATACAGGATGCTCTCAAGGATCTCTTAGGCGGTACCATCAAAGAAATGATGGAAGCTGAAATGGATGATCATCTTGGATATCAGAAGTCTGAACGCTATGACAGCGACGATTACCGTAATGGATACAAGACAAAGCGTGTCAACTCCAGTTTCGGCAGTCTTGATATCCAGGTGCCGCAGGATCGAAAATCAACCTTTGAACCTCAGGTTGTAAAAAAGAGACAGAAGGATATTTCAAACATTGACCAGAAGATCATTTCCATGTATGCCAAGGGAATGACCACCCGCCAGATTTCCGATACCCTTGAAGATATCTATGGTTTTGAGGCCTCAGAAGGCTTTATCTCCGATGTGACGGATAAGATATTGCCTCAAATCGAAGAATGGCAGCACAGGCCTCTGGAGAACATATATCCGGTCATTTTCATTGATGCCATCCATTATTCTGTACGGGATAACGGAATCATCAGAAAGCTGGCTGCATACATCATCTTGGGCATCACATGTAGCGGTCATAAGGAAGTGCTTTCAATTCAGGTCGGCGAAAATGAAAGTGCAAAGTATTGGCTCTCCGTACTTAATGAGCTGAAAAATCGTGGCGTAAAGGATATCCTCATCGTATGTGCCGATGGTCTTTCCGGAATCAAGGAAGCCATTTCGACTGCTTTTCCGAATACAGAGTATCAGAGATGCCTTGTCCATCAGGTACGGAACACTCTCAAATACGTGCCTGACAAGGACAGAAAGGCCTTTGCCAAGGATCTTAAGACAATTTACAACGCTCCCTCTGAAGAAGATGGCAGGAATGCTCTGGATCGTGTGAAATCAGCGTGGGAAGAAAAATATCCTCGAGCCATGAACCGATGGTACGACAATTTGGATGCAATCTGTCCTATTTTCAAGTTCTCTGCCGAGGTCAGAACCGTCATCTATACCACCAACGCAATCTAGAGCCTTAATGCCACTTACCGCAAATTAAATCGCCAGAGAAGCGTATTTCCAAGTGACCATGCACTTCTAAAGGCGCTGTACTTATCTACCTTTGAGGCGACTAAAAAATGGACTATGCCATTACGAAACTGGGGAAGAATCTACGGTGAGCTTCAGATCAT
>JAFWRC010000022.1 GCA_017508825.1 Lachnospiraceae bacterium | reverse complement strand
CGGAACACACTGTGACCATATCGTGATCCCTGAGCCTGTCCGAAGCGAGTTTTTTAAAGGATTGAAAAACGCTGTCCTGGAGGCGGGAGATCGTGTGGTGTTCAACGATACCTATATTCTGTATCTTACGATGAAAAAAAACGGAAAGGAATAAGTATGGAGATAAAAACGAAACGACTGACACTGAGACCGATCCGTATAGGTGATGAGAAAGAAATACATGAGTATGCCGGTGATAAAGATATTACTATGATGTTCTGGCTTCCGAATGAAACGTTTCAGGAAACCGTCGATTTTGTCAAAAAGAATGCAGAGGAGTGGAACTCGGAGGATCAGACAAACTTCGAATTTGTTATCCTTTTGGACGGAAAGATAATCGGCGGATGCGATTGTGATCTGGGACACAGTGAAGACAGATCCTATGCTACACTCGGATGGATCATCAACAAGGCATACAGAAATCAGGGCTATGCCGCGGAGGCTGCTTCTGCGGTCCTTGATTTTGCTTTTCGTAATCTCGGGATAGATAAAGTATATGCACAGTGTGATGTAAATAATCCGGCCTCTTTCGGAGTTATGCGTAAGATCGGAATGAAGTGCATCAATGATAAAGGAACACGTACATATCCAAGAACCGGGAAAACATCGGGAGAATACACCTGTCTGATCACCCGTAAAGAGTGGGGAGGTTTATGATATGCAGTTTTCGGATATCGATAACGGAAAGACTTTTGATTGGGGAAATACTTCAAAAGATTACGCGAAATACAGGGATATTTATCCGGATGAATTCTATCAGTGCATTTTAGATCTGGGCTTATGCAGGGACGGACAGAAAGTGTTGGATATCGGAACCGGGACCGGCGTCCTTCCGCGTAATATGTATCGTTATGGAGCGAAATGGATCGGGACGGATATTTCGGAAAATCAGATCGAACAGGCAAAGCTTCTTTCGGCGGAGAAGGGAATGGATATCGAGTTTTATGCATGTCCTGCCGAAGAAGTCGATTATCCGGATGAAACCTTTGATCTTATCACGGTATGTCAGTGCATCTGGTATCTGGACGCGAAGCTGATAGGCGGAAGATTTGCACGGATGTTGAAGCCCGGAGGAAAACTGCTGATCCTGTATATGGGGTGGCTCCCTTATGAGGACAGGATTGCAGGAAAAAGTGAGGATATCATCTTAAAACATAATCCAAACTGGTCTTCTTATGGAGATACCGTCCATCCTGTTTTTGTTCCGGAAGAGCTATATGCAGACTTTGACATGGTGCTGCAAAAGGAGTTCCGGGTGGATGTCTCCTTTACAAGAGAAAGCTGGCATGGCCGTATGCGCGCATGCAGGGGAGTGGGAGCGGCTATGGATGAAGCTCAGCTTCAAGCATGGAATGAAGATCATATGCGGATGCTGAATGAAAACGCTCCGGAAGTATTTGATGTGAAGCACTATGTTTCGCTTGCCGAATTACAGGTAAGAAAAGAAGAAAGGAGAATTTAGCATATGGTAAGGGAAGCAGGAAAAGAAGATCTGGATGCAGTGCTAAATCTATATCTGTTTTTACATGAAGACCATGTTCCGGAGTATGATAATCATCTTAAAAAAACATGGGAGCGGATCATCAACGATCCGGATCATCATCTGATCGTGAATGAGATCGATGGTCAGATCGTATCCTCCTGCGTATGCGTGATCATACCGAATCTGACAAGAAATGTGAGACCTTATGCCTTTGTTGAAAATGTGGTAACACATGCTGATTATAGAGGAAAAGGATACGCCGGAGAATGTCTGGCGTATGCAAAGAAGATCGCTGAGCAGGAAAACTGCTATAAGATGATGCTCCTTACCGGATCGAAGAAACCGGAGACGCTGCATTTCTATGAGAAAGCAGGGTATAACAGCAGTGATAAGACAGCATTTATACAGTGGCTGGGGATGGATAAATGATGAGGAATAAGACGATGGAGAGAGCTGCATGGATGCGGCTCTTTTTCTTTTGGTCTATAGGAACTTGTTTCGCAATTCCCGATGGGAAAAATCCCGCCGGGAGATGCATACTTCTTCAAGACCTTGTGCAACCGCACTTGACGCCGGTGTTTTGCTATCAAAACGATTATAAAAAAATATATTGACAAAAGCGACACGCGTGTCTAAAATTAAAAAAAATAGACAGACGTGTCGAAAAAAGAAAAGGATGTATCATGGCGGGGAAAAGAGAAAAAACGAGAAATGCAATCCTGGATGAATCGTATGCGCTTTTTGCAAAGAAGGGATTTAAACAGGTGACGATGAAAGATGTCTGTGAGGTCACAGGCATGAGCCGGGGGGGACTGTACAGTCATTTTTCAGGCACGGACAAATTATTTGCGGCTCTGCTGGAAAGGATCATGGAGAATAGCATTATGGATTTTCAGACAGAGATCGAAAAGAGATCTTCTGCGACAGAGATCCTGGACAGGACTCTGAGCCTTATGGAAGAAGAGATGAGACATCCGGAAGATTCCTTAAGCGTTGCCATTTATGAGTATGCGGAAACGGTAGATCCCGGAGTAATGGAGCGGCTTAATCGTAATGCGGAAAAGAAATGGAAAAAACTGGTAGCCTATGGAATAAACCGCGGAGAATTTCAGGATGTAAATGTAGATGAGATTGTCAATGTGATCCTGTATTCCTATCAGGGTGTCCGAATGTGGAGCAGGATCATACCTGTGAAGCAGAAGACGATCCGCTCTATTACGGATCACATTAAAAAACAGCTGGAAGGAGAAGACGGATGATAACACTCAGAAGACCTGTAAAAGAATATGAAACCGAGGCAATAGCTTTTAAGCAGGAATTTATCGATAACGGCGAGACGACGATAAACGGAAGCGAACTGTTCGATCAGATGGAATCGTACGATGACTGGTTGAAGTCGGTGCAGGATAATGCATCATCCGATACGGTAAATCCGTCGTGGGTAGTTACAGACACCTATTTTGCTTTTGATGAAAATGACAGGATCATCGGTATCATAGATCTTCGACATGAATTGAATGACTTTCTGAAGGACTTTGGTAACAGCGGATACAGTGTAAGGCCGACGGAGCGGCGAAAAGGGTATGCAACGCAAATGCTGAGATTAATTATGGAACGTGCGCATCAGATCGGGATGGAGAAAATCCAGCTTTCTGTGGAACGTTCGAATGAAGCATCTGTAAAGACGATCCTGAAGAACGGGGGAAAGTATGAGAGAAGCTTTACTTTTGAAGGAGAGGAAGCGGATGTTTATATGATCAGCGGATAAAGTTTCAGATCATTATAATGAATGGAGGCTGTTATGGAAAAATACATTGAAGGAAACAAAGAGGCTTGGGAAGAAGCGTTTGAGAACAGGGACGCATCATGGGGAGCTGATATAACGGAGCGTGTCCGGACGGAAGAGTATCCGTTCTTTAACGAAGAAACAAAAAATGTGCTGCAGAAGCTTTCTACAGAAGGCACTGTGATCGGACAGTTCTGCTGCAATAACGGACGCGAACTGCTTTCTCTGGTCAAAAGCGGAAAGGCTAAGAAGGGAATCGGATTTGATATTGCCGAGAACCAGGTGGCATTTGCCAATGAGAAAGCGAAGGAACTGCAGCTCCCCTGTTCTTTTGAAGCGGTGAATATCTATGATATTGATGACCGTTACAGGGAACAGCTGGATGTGGCGCTGATCACCATCGGCGCACTCTGCTGGTTCAACGATCTGGATCGTTTTTTCGCGGTTGTCGCAAAATGCATGAAACCGGGAGCTGTCATTGTGATCAATGAACAGCATCCCTGCACGAATATGCTTGCTACGGAGGGAGAGGAACTGTTCGATCCGGAGCACAGAACCGCTTGTCATTATTCCTACTTTGCGCATGAATGGACGGGGAATGGCGGTATGTATTATATGACACAGAAGAGTTATCATTCCAAAACGTTTACCGATTATACACATTCATTGTCGGAAATCATCTCCGGGATGTGTAATAACGGGATCGTTGTGACCGG
>JAFWRC010000177.1 GCA_017508825.1 Lachnospiraceae bacterium | reverse complement strand
GGCTAAAGATCTTCGATCTTGTTGACACAAGAACCGTCCCCGTGGCTCACCGACCGCTACATTTCGATAAACCGGAATTTGCATTTAAGACATGGAAAAAAATGTCGATATATGATAATATAGGTTGAGTTACATAACATGGGATATCTCAGTATGACTATGAATGATCGCAAAACCATATGGCTCCTATGCACACTCTTCTGCCTGCTGCTTTCCGCTTGCGGTCAGCAGGAGTGTGATTTTTGCGGCCAGAATAAGTTCTGTAAAGAATTTGACGTGATGGGCACCACGCGTTATATCTGCCGCGACTGCCTAAACGATCCGAGCCTTGCCGTATCCGGAAATGTTGCCCGTTCCTATGCGGAACTCTACGAAAACGGCACGCTGGAATATCCCGTTGAATCCCCTCTCCGGCCTGTTGAGGAACCCGAGGAGGAAGTCGAGGATGACGGTATTCCCCGTCCGGATCTGGAAATGATCATGAACGGCTATGATGCGGAGGCCGATATCCGTCAGCGTCTACTGGCAGAACAAGCCGAAAAAATGCAGGAAGCCGGCCTTTCAGAGCTTCCGTCGGATACGGTTCCGGAGCCCGACTATATTTCTGAACCGAAAGAACGGACTGAACTTACTGAACTTACTATGGAAGAGATCATCTCTTCCATCAATACTTCGCTGCAATCCGACAGTCTTTTTCTGGTGCCTACCGACGGTACCGGTTCCGAATACATCCTCTATACCGGTAATACGGATCTGGGCATACATCTGAAGCCATCCGCAGATCCTTCTTCCAGGCGTCTTGTGATCGAACAATACGAGGGTGCTTCTTCTTCCGATTATGTAAAAGCGATCATCCGCTCCATCCTGCCGTATATCAACAGCAGCGATTATGACGGACTCGGACATGAGATCTACAACAACACGATCCGGATCGGATCCTACACGTATCTGAACGTAAATTTCAGCACGCTTTCGCATTCGGCAGATGAAATCGAAAAAGGCCGTCCCGCATCCGAATTCATCATTCAACCATAAAATGTCACGAATAATAAACCGGTTTTAAATAGTGCGCAACTTTCGTCCGTAACTTTCGGTTATTATTAACAATTTTCTGATCATCTTTCATATTTTTATAGTCAGAACTATATCCTTCTGTTATAATGTCAAATGGAATGCCTATATGGAAATAGGCGGAAAAAGAAAGGTAGGTACTCTTATGGCACAAAATGCGTACTTTGACGAGATCATGGCCTTACAGGGTCTGAATGATTTCAAGGATGTCATCGAACAATGGCAGCGCCTGAGCGACAATCTGGTGAAGTTCCACGCAAAAAGCGGCGTCGTTCTTCCGAACATACTCTGGTCCTGCGCAACCGGTTTTGACCGGGAACGCCTGTTAGATCTGTTAACCAACTATATGTATGAAACCGGTAATCTGATGGAATTCTACGGCACGACCCGTCGTCTGGATTACTTTATGGACTATGTTCCTGCTGCAAAAGAATGCCACGAGATTGAAAAGATCACAGAAAAGATCCGTGACGCTGCAGGCTTCCGTTCCGAATATCACGGCGTTATCTCCATTGACGTAAGTGAATGGGTAGGCCACTTCAAAGATCCTCATTTCCTGGATTTCTTAAAATACCTGGTTAGTCTGAATGAAGATGTATTGTATGTATTTACGATCCCCAGCTACAATCCGCAGGCTGTGGAACAGCTGACCCAGCTGCTGGTACTCTTCTTCCGTATCCAGCCGATCGAGATGACTCTCCCCAGCAATGAAGAGTTGGGCAATTACATTAAGAAAGAGATTTCCGATTACGGTCTGAACCTGGATCCTGAAGCTGAGGCAATGATCGTTGCAACCGTAAATCGTCTGCGTGATGACCAGTATTTTGCCGGCTATGATATGCTGGACCGACTGGCAAGTGATATTGTTTACTCTGTATATACTTCCACTCCGCCTTATGACGGTACGGTATCCAAGGGTATGATCAGTGCCTTTGCACCGGACGGCATCTATGTTACGGAGTTGATCCAGAACAATGCCCGTATCTTTACGGCACAGTTCAACTATTAATCGTTAGGAGGAAAACTTTTCATGAGCAGTACTCAGATCAAAAATACAAGATACAAAAGCAATATGGGGCAGACGCGCTGGGCTACCATCGAAGAGATCCAGCACTCCGCTACCAAAGTTGATATCGATGCTCCGGTATATCCTACCGGCGGTATCCCGGTAATGTCCGACGGACATACCGCATATCTGGACGGCCGCGACACCCATACCCTGATCTTCGGTGCTACCGGTTCCAAGAAAACCCGTATTTTCTGTATGCCTACACTGAACATGTTCATCCGCGCAGGCGAATCTTTCGTAGTAACCGACCCGAAGGCTGAACTTTATGTTCGTACCGGCGGTTTTGCAAAAGAGCACGGCTACAAGACCGTAGTGCTGAACTTCCGTGATATCGGTTACGGCGATATGTGGGATCCTCTGGCACTGCCTTACGAGTACTATCGTACCGGCCGCCGCGACGAAGCAAACAACCTGGTAAACGACCTTGCTGCTACGCTTTCCGCACGTCAGAAGGAAAACACCACGGACCTGCTCTATCCGTTGATGGCAGAAACTCTGCTGACCGCAAATATGTATCTGCTCTTCGAAGCTGCTGCAGCTGAGAATGCAGTTAATATGCGAGGCCTTACCGCTCTCTGCTCACAGGCAGCTCTCGAGTCCTTAAAGACTCTG
>JAFWRC010000176.1 GCA_017508825.1 Lachnospiraceae bacterium | reverse complement strand
TTCGTACAGCTGGTGCATCGCCTTGCGGAAACACTCTGCTGCTCCCAGATACTCTTTTTTATGGAAATACAGCGCTCCCAGCGCAGAAAGCGCTGCACTGTAATGAAAGTCTTTGCCGCCGTCTTTTTCAAAGATATCGATGGCCTGCTGCAGCCAGCTCTCCGCCTCAGCTCTGCCTTCCGGAGACGCCTCGATCAGCGCAGCCGCCCGATTGGCCCGGGTCGTTGCCTGCTCGATCTCGTGCTGCGGATGTGCATCCGCGATCTTCAATGCATGCTGAAACTCCTCCACTGCACGGTTCCATTCTTTCATCTCCTGGTACAGAAGCCCGCGATTGTTATAGAGACTCGCAAACAAAAAGTCATTCTCCGGCAGCATCCTGCCGTACAGTTCTTCACAGATGGCATAACGTTTTTCCGAATCGGCATGCATCCCGAAACCACGATAAGCATTTGCCAGATTCAGCATCGTGGTGGCGTACTCGATCCGGCCGGAAAAATCCAGTTCCTGCATCAGGTGTTCCAGTTCCCTCGCATAGCGTACACCCTCTTCCACGATCGTGGCATCCCGGCAGAAACCGATCGTCTCATTCAGCAATATGATCTCGGAAGCGATATCCTTCTCCTCCCGGGACATATCGATCTTCTGCATCAGATAAGACAGGATCTCCCTCGGTGCCTTCACGCCGAACATGCTGTCGTATTCTTTGATCACCTCATCTATGTTCATACCGTAACCTCCTGCCTGTATAAAAAGCTTTATCGGAAAAATCTGGAAATATCATTAAACAGAACGACTACCATCAATACCATCAGAAGGACAAAGCCGATCAGATGCACAAAGCCTTCCTTCTCCGGCGGGACCTTTCTGCCACTGATCGCTTCAAAAAGAAGGAACAAAAGCCGTCCGCCATCCAGTGCCGGCACCGGCAGAAGATTGAGCACACCCAGGTTCACGGAGAGCAGGATCGCAATGTTGAAGAGATTGATGATCACCATCATCGCGCCATGCGGCGCCGTTTCCTCGATCGTCTCATCGATCACGTTGGCAACGCCTACCGGTCCCGCCAGATCGTCCACCGACGCATGCCCGCTCAGCATATACAGCAGGCTGTCCCACGTCGCCATCAGCATATAGCGCACTTCGTACGCGCTGTATTTAAAAACCGACAGGTTATTGCATTCCGCATAATCCCCGGGGCCTGAAAAGCCGATATAATACCGTCCTGCGGTCTCATCGTATTTCGGGTTGATGGTGACCGTATACTGCTGTCCGTCACGCTCGCAGGTGATCTCCATTGGCTTGCCGTTGTTCATATATGACTTGATCATTGCTTCGCGATACAGATGCACGCGATAGCCGTCGATCGATATGATCTTATCCCCCGCCTGTATGCCGGCTTCCTGCGCAGGATAGCCGTCCATTACACTGTAGATCACCGGCAGGTCCTCTGCGCTGAACCATACCATAAACAAGCCCAGCAGGAATGCCAGGAGAATGTTAAACAACGGTCCCGCGAGCACGGATGCGATCCTGCCCCAGACCGGCGCCTCATTAAAACTCTTGCCGGCCAGATCATCCCGGATCTCTTCCCGTTTTTCTTCTTCTTCATCCTTTGCTGCTACCTGGCCGAGTTCTGCGCCTTCTCCCGGTTCCCCTTCGAAGATGCAGGCTCCGCCGATGGGCAGCGCCCGGATCACCAGCTCAGTCATTTTTCCTTTTTTACGGAACAGCGCAGGTCCCATACCGACGGAAAATTCCTTTACACGTATCCCGTTTAAGCGTGCCAGCAGGTAATGCCCGAATTCGTGGCTCACCACCACCACGGTAAATATGATCAGAAAAGATAGTATCGTAAGCAACGGTGAATTCATCGATCAGTAAAGTCCTTCCAAATATTCATACGTTTCCTGTTCGGCCGCTAAGATCTGGTCCACGTCCGGGTTCTCCACTACGGTATGGTGGTCCATCGCCTTTTCGATCAGTTCCACGATCTCCAGGAAACCGATGCGTTTGTCCAAAAACAACGCTACGGCACGTTCGTTTGCCGCATTATAAACCGTCGGCAGGCTGCCGCCGGTCTTACCGGCGCGGATTGCCAGCGGAAGTCCCGTAAAGGTCTCCATATCCGGCTCTTCAAACGTCAGGGATTTCAGTGTATAGAAATCTGCGCGTTTTCTGGGCACACGCAGCGGCATGCGGTCCGGATAAAACAGCGCATACTGGATGGGCAGTTTCATATCCGGCGCGCCAAGCTCTGCCATCACTGCACCGTCCTGATATTCCACCATGGAATGCACGATGGACTGCGGATGCACCACAACCTTGACCTGATCGTAATCCACGTTAAAGAGCCACTTGGCTTCCATCACTTCCAAACCTTTATTGACCATGGTTGCGCTGTCAATCGTGATCTTGCGCCCCATTGCCCAGTTCGGGTGTTTTAAGGCATCTTCCGGCTGAACGTTTTTCAGTTCGTCACGTTTCTTCCCGCGGAACGGACCGCCGGAGCAGGTCAGCCAGATCTTATCAATGCGGTTCTTCGGCTCGCCGTTTAACGACTGGAAGATCGCGCTGTGCTCGGAATCCACCGGCAGGATCGGAACATTACACTCTTTTGCCAGCGGCATGATGATATGGCCTGCCGTTACCAGCGTCTCCTTGTTTGCCAGCGCGATCGTCTTGTGGGCCTTAATTGCCGCAATGGTCGGACGGATGCCGATCATGCCCACTATGGCCGTGACCAGGATATCGTATTCCGGCAGCGTGGAGATCTCCAGAAGACCGTCCATGCCGCTCAGTACTTTGACCGGCAGGTCGGATACTTTTGTCTTTAATTCCGCAGCCGCCTCTTCCGTCCACATCACGGCGTATGCCGGCTTAAACTCACGGATCTGTTCTTCCATAGCCGCTACGCTGCGACCTGCAGCCAGTGCTGTCACTTCAAAATATTCCGGATACTCCCGCACCACTTCCAAAGTCTGTGTTCCGATGGAACCGGTGGAGCCTAATATTACAAGTCGTTTCATGTTTTGTTACTCCAATTGTTTTGTATTCTTTGCAGGCTTATATGTGACACCTCATCAGCCAGCTTCGCTGACAGCTTCCCCTCAAGGGGAAGCCAAGTCGTATGCATTTTTTAATAAAATTTAGCATAAAGAAGCGTGGTGCTGAGAAGGTAGATCATAGGTGCCGTAAAGATCACGCTGTCAAAGCGGTCCATGATACCACCGTGGCCCGGGATACAGTTGCCGTAATCCTTGATATTAAAATCACGCTTCAACGCCGATGCCGCCAGGTCGCCTACCAGCCCGAAGAAACTGCCGCACACACCGAGCACGGCAAAGCACCACAGCATATCCGCGTTCACATGCCCCGTCCATTTCAATATTGCGCCGTACAGAAGCCCGAGCAGTCCGGCGCCGGCCACGCCGCCGATGTATCCCTCCAGAGATTTCTTGGGGCTTAACCTCGGTGTTACCCTGTGCTTTCCAAACAGCACGCCGACAAAATAGGCACAGGTATCGGATCCCCAGGCTGCGATAAAGATCATCCATACCGCAAAGAAGCCCAGATTATAAAACCCGAAATTCCACCCGAAGCATCCGATCTCGATATCGCCTTTTCCAAGCAGCAGTCTGGTCTGCAATGCAAATGAGATCATCACCGGTCCGTAGACAAAACTGAAAAAGCTGCAGATGACCTGCTTCGCCTTATATTTGGGAAATGTAAATACAAAAATGCTCATCAGCAGCGCCAGATAAAGCACCACGACCAGCATCAGAAACTCTGACCTGCTCTGCCACATAGAAATAAACCGCTGTTGCGTTTTCAGCAGATAGATCAGCGCATAATACCCCAGGATCACAAGGATCCCGGTCACATCAAAAACACAGGGCTTTTTTGCCCCTGCCTCCCGCACACCACAGGCCGCAAGCAGCTCCGTATAAGCAATACAAGAGATCACAGCCAGACCGATCGTGGTCACGATCCCGCCTGCCCAGATCAATGCCATCATGACCACAACGATCACGGCACCGCTGATGGATCTCACGAGCATGGTATTGGGTTTCTTTTCATCCTGACTCATACTTTTCCGTACCGGCGATCACGATTGGCATATGCCTCGATCGCCTGCTCCAGTTCTGCCTCATGAAAATCCGGCCAGCTTACTTCCGTAAAATAAAACTCCGTGTATGCACACTGCCACAGCAGATAATTAGAGATCCGCTGCTCACCGCTGGTACGTACCATCAGATCCGGATCCGGATAACCTGCGGTATCCAGGGAAGCAGAGATCTTTTCTTCCGTGATCTCTTCCGGCTTGAGCGTCCCGGCTGCCACCTGCTTCGCCAGCGCCTGCACGCCGCGACGGATCTCGTCCCGGCTGCCGTAGTTAATGGCAATGGTAAACTTCAGCCCCGTATTTGCGGCGGTTGCTTCCTCAAGGTTACGGATGCTCTCCTGAATATCCTCTGCCAGCGCCGTCTTATCACCGATCACGCGCACTTTCATGTTATTGTTGTTGGCACGTTTGATACAGTTCTTCATATAGTCGCGCAGAAGTTTCATCAGCGTGTTCACTTCATCCGTAGGGCGTGACCAGTTTTCGGTCGAAAACGCATAGACCGTGAAATACTCGATCCCATGGTTCCACACCCACTCGCACATATCTTCTACATTCTTCGCGCCCTGCACATGCCCTGCGGTACGGGGCAGGCCGCGTTTCTTCGCCCAGCGCCCGTTCCCGTCCAGGATCACCGCAAGATGGCGGGGTACTTTTTTCTCTTCACTCATATCTGTTCAGAGCCCTCCGGGTTCTTCTTTTAGACTTTCATGATCTCCTGTGCTTTTTCGTCGATCGCCTTGTCAATATCCTTGATGTACTTATCGGTCAGCTTCTGCAGTTCCTCTTCCAGCCCTTTGATCTCATCTTCGGAGATCTCGGTCTTAGCCAGTTTCTTGAATGCATCGTTACCGTCACGACGGATATTGCGGACCGCAACCTTGCCTTCCTCACCCTTCTTCTTTACTTCCTTCGCCAGATCTTTTCTTCGCTCCTCGGTCAGCTCCGGAAATACCAGACGTACCACGCTGCCGTCGTTGGACGGTGTGATACCGATATCCGATGCCAGGATTGCTTTTTCGATATCCTTGATCAGTTTCTTTTCCCAGGGAGCGATCTGCAGCATTCTGGGTTCCGGTACCGTTACGTTACCGATCTGCTGGATCGGTGTCGGGGTGCCGTAGTAATCCACGCGGAGCTTGTCCAGCACGTGGGGATTGGCGCGGCCTGCACGGACCGTTGCCAGGTCCGACAGAAGAAAGTCATACGCCTTCTTCATTTTTTCATCATACCCTTTGATTCTCTCGTCCATTTTGAAATACCCTCCTGATCTGTTATGATTTCTTAAATTGATGATTGTTCTGTTTTATACCGTAACTTTCGTTCCGTTGAAATTGCCGGACAGCGCTTTTACGATGCTGTTTTCCTCGGTCAGATCGAACACCCACATCGGCATCTTATTATCGCGTGCCAGGATGGAAGCGGTCATATCCACTACCTGCAGGTTCTTTTCGATCACTTCGTCGATGGTCAGCGTATCGTATTTCTTTGCTTCCGGATGTGTCTTGGGATCGGCATCGTATACACCATCGATGGACTTGGCCAGATAGATACCATCCGCCTCTACCTCGATGGCACGCAGCACTACACCGGTATCCGTGGAGAAATACGGATGTCCCGTACCTCCGGCGAAGAAGACCACGCGGCCCTTCTCCATGCTGCGGATCGCTTTATCCTTGGAGAACAGTTCCGTAAAAGTTGAGCAGGCAAACGGTGTCATGATCCGTGTGTCAATGCCCGTGGACCGGAACATTTCCGATACATAGATGCAGTTCATGATCGTTGCCAGCATACCGATCTGGTCCGCCTTGGGCCGGTCGATATTCTCGCTGGTGCGTCCGCGCCAGTAATTACCGCCGCCGATCACGATCCCCACCTGGTTGCCGTCATCCAGGATCTGCTTTACCTGCTTTGCAATGCCCAGGATCACTGCATCATCATAGTGACGATTGCTGTCTGCCAATGCTTCTCCGCTCAGTTTCAGTAGAATTCTTCCCATTTTGTTATCCCCTTATCTGCCTTTTTTTCTTCTGCCGCCGCTCTTCTGAAATTCTTCAAAGAAAGCCGACGGATTGACTGCCGCATATACCTGTGAGCACATACCTTCGATCACCGCGCCGGTACTGATCTGCACCGACTGGGAACGGATATTGCCCAGCACGACGGCTGTGGAATCCAGGATCACCGGGCCATGGACATCGATATCGCCCTTGACCGCGCCGGCAACAACTGCACAGCTGCCGCTCACATTACCGATGATCACACTGTTCTGGCCGATCTTTACGCTGCCTTTGCAGCGGATATCACCGGTGATCTCCGCACCGTCCGAATACAGTTCGCTGGCATCGATATTTCCTTCGATCACACCGGATGCTTTCAGTTTGCCGGCGATCTCTATATTACCGACTACGGTACCGGTAATGTTCATATGGCTTCCGGCCATAATATCACCGGTTACCTTCATACCGTCCGTGATCACGGCGGTTTCTTCCGAGATCAGCAGCAGACTGTCATTGATCAGCGCATCCACGCGCTCTGCTACTTTGGCATCTTCCTGCGCCTCGTCGATCTCTTCCGGCTCTTTCTCCGCTTCAAAAACATCTGCCATGCTTTCTGTTACGGTTTCTTCACTGCCCGCTTCCGTAACGGCGTCTTCTGTCTTTTCTTCTTCCGTTACCTCTTCCATCTTCATCAATGCTTCCATTACCAGATCTTCTTCATTCGCATCCTGCGCTTCCTCCGCAGCCGATACGTTTTCCTCCTCCGCTTCTTCTGCCGGTGTTTCCGACTCTTCGATCACTTCATCCGCAGACACTTCCGGTACTTCTTCTGTTATTTCTGCTGTTTCTTCTGCCGTCTCACGGATCTCTTCCGTTACTGCTTCTGCCGTTTCTTCCGAAACCTCTTCCGTCTCTTCTGCAGTCTCCGCCACGGTCTCTTCTTTGATCTCTTCTATCGCTTCCTCTGCATTTTCGGATCCCGCAGTCTCTTCTTCCTCCTCGTCCGTGATCCCTACCGGCAGATGGAGCACATAGTCTTCTTCGTTTTCCCCGGTCTGCGCCTTCTCTTCGACAGCTGTTTCTTCTGCCGGCAGATCCAGTTCCGCCAGCATACTGTCCAGCTCCGCCATAAACGCATCTTTCCCGCCATCCGTCAATGCAACAGCAATACCATCCTTATCCTCTGTCTCTGCGCTGCTTTCCTCCGCAGGCATTACGTCGTCTTCCTTCTTCTCCTGCATCGCTGCCGTCGCCGCTTCCGCTTCCGCAAGAAGCTGTGCCATCAGGTCGTTAGCATCCATATCCGAAACATCTTCCGCCGATCCTTCCGGATTTTCTGACGGTGCTTCCAGCGAATCCGTATCTCCTGCCGGCATCTCCGCCTCAAGCGCTGCCAGCATCTGATCCAGATTCACATCCGCCATCGGATCCTCTGCCGTTTCATCCGCATCCTCTGCTGCCGGCAGATCTACCGACGCCAGCAGATCCTCTACCGACATATCATCCGAAAGAAGCTCACCGTCTTCTTCTGCCGCTTCCCCGGGCAGTTCTTCCGTTACTCCTTCCGACAATTTCTCATCACCGATCAGTTCCCCGACCGCTTCGGAAAGATCGTCTTTCAAACTCTGAAAAAAACCCATAACACCCCTCCTATCGAAAAACCCGCATCACATCAGGTCCTCTTATTGTATCACATGATGCACCGGTGTCACATCTTCCGTGATCGGAACGATCGCCACATTATCCAGCGCCTGTATCTTCTCGATCAGGATCGGTAAGGCTTCCACCGTCGTCTCTTTTCCCGGTGCATCGTGCATCAGGATCACGATCGTCTGCGCATCCAGGGCATTGATCTGTGCCATGGTGGTGTCCACAAGCGCATTCACGCTGCGCTCATACCCAAGCGCATCTCCGATCGACACATTCCAGTCAAAGTAGGTGATACCCATCTCATCCAGATAATCGATGCACTCCTGCATCGGCATCGTATGCACGGTATTGCTGCTGCCGCCCGGGAAACGGTAATAAATACTTTCCTCACCGGTCAGTTCCCGGATATAGCTGCGGATCTCTTCCAGATCCGTTGCAAAACCATCGATATCCGCATACACATCGCTGTATACGTGGCTATAGGAATGCATGCCGATCGTATGTCCTTCTTCCACGATACGGCGGTACTGGTCTTCAAAGCCGGGATGTCCGTTCACAAAGAAGGTCGCCTTGATCCCATAGGAATCCAGAATATCCAGGATCGCATCCGTATTCCGCGAAGGCCCGTCATCAAAGGTCAGACATACTTTTACCATACCTTCATACGGATCTGCCGGAACGACATCTTCCATCCTGATCTGCTGAAGGCGGCTGGCCGGCTGTGAAGCATTGGTATCGATCGCCACATCCTGTGAATTGTTTTCCTCAGCGATACGCCGTACTTCCTGTACCTGCATCGACAGGTCCGATAAGATCAGCAGGCTCTGGTTCAGCTGCATATTCAGCTGATGGATCTGTCCCAATGCTACCACCGAAAGGATGGTCGGCAGCAAAAGCAGGGATAACAGGATGCCTACGATCACTTTTTTCAAAGTATGGATACGTTTTCTGTGTTCGGTCCGGTCCTCTGTACCTTTCGACTCTGTTTTTTTATTATCTGTTGTTATATCTTCTTTTACTTCTTCCATGACTACTGCTTTCTATAACATCTCATCCGCGCATCTGACGCAGCGCCCGCAAGGGGAAGGCAAAATTTTTATTTGCTTAAGAATTCCATGAAGTTTTCTTTGTTTTCTTTCGCTGTGGTGGTCGGGCGGCCGAGATCATCTCTTGCGCCCAGTGCGCAGCGCACCTCGATCAGCGACAGCGTCCCTCTTGCCTTTGCTTCCGCCAGTGCTTTATCCAATGCATCATAATCGGATACACAGACTGCTTCCGGATAACCACAGGCTTTTGCGATCGCCGTGATGTCGATATCCGATGCTACCGTAGGCATACCGCCCACTGTCTCGTGCGCACCGTTGTTAATGACCACGTGGATCATATTGGACGGCTTATAGGAACCGATCACTGCCATCGCACCCATATGCATAAGCGCAGCACCATCACCGTCGATGCACCATACCGTACGCTGCGGCTGCTGCAGGGCAATGCCCAGCGCGATGGAAGATGCATGGCCCATAGATCCCACGGTCAGGAAATCATGCGCATGTCCCGCGCTCTGTGCCTCACGGATCTCAAAGAGTTCGCGGCTCGCCTTGCCGGTGGTGGATACGATGGCATCCTCTCCGGTCGCCTGCGTGATATGGCGGATCGCCTCCTCACGGATCATCGTATAATCATTTCCGTAGCTTACCTTTTCCTCAAAGGACAGAGCGCCCTTTTTGATCACAAATGCCACATTACCGCCCTTTGCAAGGATCTCACGATAGTTTTTCATTACCCCGGCAAGCTGCTCCGGTGTGGTCTCTTTATCAACTACGGTTGCTGCGATCTGCATATCTTCGAGCAGCTTCACCGTAACGATGCCCTGGTAGATGTGCTGCGGCTCATCGTGAACTCCCGGCTCGCCTCTCCAGCCCACCACAAAGATCATCGGAATGCCGTATACTTTATCATGCAGAAGGGATGCCACCGGATTGATGATGTTACCCTCGCCGCTGTTCTGCATATACACAACCGGCACCTTTCCGGTC
>JAFWRC010000175.1 GCA_017508825.1 Lachnospiraceae bacterium | reverse complement strand
GTTACATCCACCTGATGATTAAACTCCTTCATCTCCAGAATATTCAAAACAGAGCCGGCACATCCTGCTTTCGGGTTCATGCAGCCCATCACCACACGCGGGATCCGCGCCTGCACGATAGCTCCGGCGCACATCTGGCAGGGTTCCAGGGTCACGTAGAGTGTGCAATCCTCCAGCCGCCAGTCTCCGATCACCTTACTCGCCTTACGGATCGCCGTGATCTCGGCATGCGATAAGGTACTCCTATCCGTATTTCGACGGTTATAGCCGCGGCCGATGATCTTTTCCGCATGCACGATCACGCAGCCGATGGGCACTTCCCCCAGTTCCGCTGCCTTCTGCGCCTGTTTCATCGCCGCCTTCATATATTTTTCATCCAAAGCCGCCTGACGTTTGGCCTCCGCCTCCGCCGCGATCGCTTTTTCCGCACGCCTTCTTGCCCGGCGCTCCCGCATTCCCGCCATATCATCTCCCAAACCACGGGACGGTCCTCATGGTTTTTCTACTGTCAAAAACCATGGGGACGGACCTCACGGTTTTTCTGCTGTCAATGCCACCATTATATATGCTGTGTTTCGATGTGTCAAAACTGTGAATCGCAACCAAAAACCACCAGGTCCGTCCCCATAGTTTCGGTGGTTTGCATGCGCGGACGTCAGTGTTATAATATTGCCGATGAAAAAAGCAGCCACGGGGACGGTTCTTGTGGCTAAAGATCTTCGATCTTGTTGCCATAAGAACCGTCCCCATGGCTGATAAGGAGCAAAGCATGAACATCGGCGGATTCTTACCAACTACATTACTGGACTATCCGGGCAAACTGGCCTGCACGGTTTTTACACAAGGCTGCAATATGCGCTGCCCGTTCTGTCAGAACGGCGGTCTGGTACTGCCGGAACATTTTGAAGAACCGCTTTCGCCGGAAGCCATACTGGCAAAGATCCGAAAACGTGCCCACGTCCTGGAAGGGGTATGCATCAGTGGAGGAGAACCGACATTGCAGCCCGATCTGCCGGAGTTTCTGCAGCAGATCAAAGCATTGGGGCTTTCGGTCAAGCTGGATTCCAACGGTTTCCGCCCGGATCTGCTAAAACAGTTCTATAAAGACGGCCTGATCGATAAAGTTGCGATGGATATCAAGTCCTCACGGGCGGATTATGCAAAAACCGCAGGCCTAACACCTGCGGCAGATCTGCTGCTCCCCTATGAAGAAAGTGTGGATTTTCTGATGCACAGCGGCATCGACTATGAGTTCCGCACCACGCTGGTCAAAGGTCTGCATACACCCGAAGATATGCGTGATATCGCAGCATGGATCGCCGGAGCCAAAGCCTACTATCTCCAATCCTACGAACCGAGTGACAACGTGATCGGTCTGCTGACAAACGACAAAACGGATTACAATGCTTTCTCCGCAGAAGAACTCGAAACCTTCCTGCAGATTGCCCGTGAAACGATCCCGAATGCCGAACTGCGCGGCGTTTCTCTCTGAACCCGGTCAGCTGTTTATGATCAGCCCGTTGTGCCTTACTTTGACCGCCAGCTCCAGCCGGCTTTTGTAACCGGTCTTTTGCAGCATATTGGAGATATGCATCTTGACCGTCGAAGCCTCCAGGCATATATTTTTCGCTCTGCCTTACCGCACTTTCAAACACTTCCCGGATGATATGCGGTCGCAGACCATATACGGAGATCATAGTGAATACGATTCCCCGAAAGAAACCGCTGTATTTTCCTCTTATTCTCCGCATACCATTCCATTTACAACATTGAAGCTCTCTCCATCGTATTCTACAGTGCCGGTATAATCCACTGCCAGTTTGCCTTTGATCACATAAAACCATTCATCATCATAGAATGCAAGCCCTGTGTACTGTGTCTGTGCCTGGCCGTCTGCAAAGAAATACCAGTCACCGTTTTTTGTATTCTGCGGATCCTGCATCAGCCCCGAATACTCGCTTATGATCCGTCCGGCACCTACGGCAAACTTACCACCGTTGTAATCCACGAAAGCATTCATATCCGTAGCGACTTTTCCCTTTTCGATATAGAACCATTCGCTGTCATACTCTGCCAGACCGGTATGCTGCATCTGCACCTGGCCGTTTGCCAGAAAATACCATACATAATCCGGCGCACTGTGCGGATCGATCCATACCCCGTTCTTCGTTGTATCGATCTTCCCTTTGGTCACATAAAACCTGCCACCATCATAATCCGCAAAACCGGTATAGTCACTATCCCATGGTAAAGTCGTCGGCGGCGCTTCCTCCTCCCCACGCATCCGGGCCGGTGTCAGATACACTGCTTCTCCGCCGTAATTTACAAAACGGATCTGCTTCAGATCCTCCGGATCGGTTACGTCATAGCAGACAGCATATGTTACATCCACCGGGATCGAGATCCGTATGTCAAAAGGATAGTCGATCTTCTCCCTTACATCACGCATCGTTTTTCCGCCGGGGCAGGCCGGGATCGTCTCCGTATAGGTTCCCTGATCCGTCACGACCCGCAATGTTCTTTCCTCATCCGTATCGTTGCTCACACTAAAACAAGTATTACCGTTTTCTTTTCCGACATAGCCGATATACAGACTGTCCACATTGCTCAGACCAACAAATTCCGCTCCTTCGGAAATCATATTCGGATAGATATTCCCAAAAAGATGTGCTTCACCCACAAGAACATTCTCAAACCGGCTGTTCGTGATCGAATGAAATTCCCCATGTTTATTCCCATCCGAGGCGTATATCGTATAACCGCCTCCGTTCATGATACAGTCCTTCACGACCACATTGGAAGCGTCACTGTACTCCGGCGCCAGCATAAAGCAGGCATTGACATACGCATAGCTTCCTTCCAGCTGGTTGTACGGTGCCTCGAAACGACAGTGTTCAAAGGTCAGATCCGTCACATCTACATCCTTTTTTCCGAAGATATGCACGCCGTCGGTATGATATTCTCCTTCCGGGCAGATATGATTAAAATCCGAGAAATAGCAGTTCTTAACGCTTACATGACGATACGGATGCATACCGTCTTCATAACTGCCGCCGATGGCACAGTTTTCAAAACTCGCATTGCTCCCCTGAAATCGCCTGAACGTGCAGTTCTCAAAAACAAAGAACACATTGCTGTCCGGCGCTTCTTTGGATACCGCACCGAACTTGCAATTCCGGAATGTGATCTTAATATTCCGGTCCGTTACCGCACTTTCCTGAACCGAATTAAGAATGTAATCGGAAAAATCACAGTTCTCGATCACTACTGTATCCGGGATCGGAGCCACCGGGTACGCATAATTCAAAACATTTGCCTCCTTTGTTCCGCTGATCTTGAAACTGATCCCGGAAACCGTATCGCCCAATCCCACTTTGGTCAGTTCCCCGCTCGCCCCGGTCGTATACTTATCCGGTATGGGATATTCATCCTCTGTTGTTGTGGTGATCTCCACCGGCGTATCATCCGCCGCATTGACCAGCAATCCGGGTAAAAGACAGACTGCTGCCAGACCTAAAAAGATTTTTTCTCGTACCATGCTCCCCCTCCTGCATGCATATTGGATTATTTTTCGTCTTGATTCTAACATCCTCCGCATTTATTGTCTATCCGCAAAAAACAGTAAATTCAAAAACGGGTCGTCCATGGCTCGCAGCGTAAATTTTCCGGACAGGCAAAAGCGGTTATGGAAAAGCCACTGCCGGATACCCGGCAATGGCTTTTTCGAAAGGGTATTCAAATACTATTGTGTTTTACTTTACCATACCGTTTACGACGTTGAATTCAGAGCCGTCGTATTCCACGGTACCGTTGTAGTCCTCGGCCAGCTTGCCGTCCACAACGTAGAACCACTCACCATCATACAACGCCAGTCCGGTATACTGTGTCTGCGCCTGTCCATCTGCAAGGAAATACCAGTCGGTTCTTCATCTGTACCGTTATAGAATACTACAAATCACGGCATTGTACAGGTTAAGTGTCCATTGCCTGTGCTCCGGATTCCCAAGATCATTTTGTAAAGTCTGTCTTTGTGTTCTTTGTACAAGAACCATTCCTGTGGCTCACCGGTTCATATACCGTTCTACCATAAGGGCGATCTTGAGCGTCATAGCGTCGTCGAAGCGGCGAATGTCCAGGCCGGTCTTTTTCTGGAGTTTTTCCAGATGGTAGACCAGAGTGTTACGGTGCATAAAGAGATCCCTCGCGGTCTCGGAAATATTTAAGTTCTTCTCAAAGAATTTGTTCACCGTCTGCAGCTCTTCCTCGGAAAGCTCCAGTTCGTGTTCTTCACCAAAATACTCTTCCAGAAATGCTTCGCAGTCTTCCTTCTGTATGCTGTAGATCAATCGTCCGATGCCGAGGGATCCGTACCCGGCTTCCAAACGTTCCTCATAGAAGGTCCGCAGGATCTCCAGCGCCATGCCCGCCTGGGCATCCGCGACTTGCAGGGTGATTGTCTTACAGACATCGCTGTATCCGACATAGACCTTTTCCATCAGCTCAGTATTGATCATACTGACGATCTGCTCTGCCGCCTCTTTTGCCTGCTGCTCCACATCTTTCTCTGCAGCCATCAGGAGCAGGCGCAGCATCTCCGGGCTTCCGTCCAGAAAAACCGCTTCCTGCGGATCGGAATACATTTGCCCCAGCAGTTCTCTGGCCTCCGCCGGATAAGCCGTCTGGATATGGTACACGATCCATTTCGCTTCCATATTCAGATCCAGTTTCTTTGCCCGCCGGAGCAGGTCGTTTTCGTTTATGGATAACCGGCCTTGCAGGAGTTCCTCGAAGAACTGCTCAATACTGTCTTCCTGCTGCATCGCCTCCAGGAGATACTCCACCTCCGCAGAGCCGATCCGTCCTGCTGCCTCCAGTTCACTTAATGCTGCTTCCAGTCGTTTTGTTCTGTCCATGTTGCATATCCTTCTGCTATATAAATAACACCTCATCCGCCCCTACGGGGCACCTGTCTCGCCTGCCGGCTCGGTCCGCGCTGAACAAGCGCCACTGGCGCTTAGCGCCCTCAAGGGGAATGCAAGGAGCTATTGATTCCGCCACACCGCTCCTCAAGGGGAAGCCAGGGTGCTTCCCTCAATATACTAACATATCATTTTACGCTATCCGGATAGGTGTGTCAAATACGCCCCTTAAAGCCAAAAAACCGCCCGGCATTTCTGCCGGGCGGCTCAAAAGTCTTTCTTTTCAGATTAGTTGGTGATGATCTGAGAGGTTTCCTTATCGAATACGTGAATCTTGTCAGTATCGAATGCGAAACGTACAACATCGCCCGGTCTAGCGGTAGTTCTCGGATCCACACGAGCGGTCATCGGGAACTCATCCAGATCGAAGTACAGGAATACTTCAGCACCCAGAAGCTCGTATACACGGATAGTAGCTTCGAATACGCTCAGCGGGTTAGCTTCAACCATCATCTCGGAATCATATACGTCCTCAGGACGGATACCGAAGGTAACGGTCTTGCCGTCATAACCACCATCGATGATCTTCTTGGACTTCTCTGCATTCAGAGGGATGGACTTGTCAGCGATCTTCAGGTAAGCGGTCTCGCCCTGAACTTCTACTACAGCATCCAGGAAGTTCATCTGCGGAGATCCCATGAAACCTGCAACGAACAGGTTCACCGGCTTGTCATACAGGTTCTGCGGGGTATCTACCTGCTGAACCACACCGTCACGCATAACTACGATACGGGTACCAAGTGTCATAGCTTCGGTCTGGTCATGTGTTACGTAGATGATGGTGGTGCCCAGTCTCTGGTGCAGCTTAGCGATCTCAATTCTCATCTGTACACGAAGTTTTGCATCCAGGTTGGACAGAGGCTCGTCCATCAGGAATACCTTCGGGTTACGAACGATTGCACGACCCATAGCAACACGCTGTCTCTGACCACCGGACAAAGCCTTCGGCTTACGCTCCAGCAACGGAACCAGGTCAAGGATCTTAGCTGCTTCTTTAACCATCTTATCGATTTCATCGGTAGGAACCTTACGCAGCTTCAGACCGAATGCCATGTTATCGTATACGGTCATATGCGGATACAGAGCGTAGTTCTGGAATACCATCGCGATATCACGATCCTTCGGCTCTACGTCGTTAACCAGACGGTCACCGATACGCAGCTCACCGGAGCTAATGTCTTCCAGACCTGCGATCATACGCAGTGTGGTGGACTTACCACAACCGGAAGGACCTACGAAGATGATGAATTCCTGGTCTGCGATCTCCAGGTTGAAATCCTTAACAGCTTCGAAACCGTTCGGATAAACCTTGCAGACATTCTTCAAAGAAAGACTTGCCATTTTGTTGTTACCTCCTAGGTATTTTTGATTGCCGCATATAGCGGCATTAACGCACTTGTGTCACTATTTGGCATTATAGCGGATTACATAAGAGAATTCTATTGACCGAGCGCCGAAATCTTTTCGGGCACATTCGTCATATTGACGAAAAACATCCGGATCACATTCCGATCCCGTCAGAATGCCGAAAACACCTCATCAGTCAGCTTCCCCTCAAGGGGAAGCCAAGGAGAATACGCAAGATCGTCATCAATGAGAAGCCGATAATCTCATAGGCACAGAGATGATACCCTCCCGCTCAAAGGCATCCGCGATCTGCTCAAAGCCAAGTTTTTTGTAGAATTCCCAGGCATACGGTGCCGAATTGACCGTGCAGAAATCCCCCGGTTCCTTCTCGTACAGTACGTCCAGGATCTTGTCTTCTTCATTATCCAGCGGGAGCACCTTGCGGTCGCATACATAATCCATCACACAGCCGATCAGCGCCCGGCCGATGCCGGTATGCTGGTACTTTTCGTCCACAAAGAGCAGGGAGATATGGTTATGCTCACGGAGCGTGATCACACCCACGATCTGCCCGGCATCCTTCGCCACATACATCCGGTACCGCCCCAGGATAAACATCCGCTTGAGCATATTGTCGGAAATAAAGCGCAGGAAACTCTCACAGCCTTCTACGGAATAATCCCTGGCATCCGTTTTCTTAAATACCCGCCAGACCATAGCCATGGCATCTTCCCAGTCATTTTCCGTGCCATGCAGGATCGTGATATTCCGTCTCTGCTCCAACGCTTTTACATATACACTGAAATACATAACTTATTCATCGGCGATCTGCTTATCCAGTTGGTCGTAACCGTCTTCGATCTGGTTCTTGATCTCCTGCATCGCCTCGCCCATCTCTTCCACTTCTTCCTGGTTTGCGCTGATCTGGTCCTGTGCCTGCTGATACTCCTTCAGATCCTTACTTGCGGAGGTCACCGCAAAATAGATCACTAACAGCACCGAGACCAGAAGCACTACCAGAAAAACGCCATGTCCGTCTCTTTTCATATACTTTACTCCCCTGAAAACAAACGGTCCGGAGCCGTCAAAGGTCCCGGACCGTGAACATTTTACAATTCGATCAGCCGATCGCGGAACCGGAGGGTACATTCTTCTCCGGTGTCATAAGTACCACATTGCCTTCCGCGTCTTCCGCACACAGCAGCATACCCTCGCTGAGTACGCCTGCCAGCTTCGCGGGCTTTAAGTTCAGCAGTACCATTACCTTTTTGCCCACCATCTCTTCGGCTTTGTACCACGCCTTGATGCCGGATACGATCTGCACCGTACGGTCACCGATCTTCACCTGGGAGCACAGCAGTTTCTTGGACTTGGGCACTTCCTCGCACTTCACGATCTCGCCCACCACAAACTGCAGCTTCTCAAAGTCATCAAAGGTGATCTCTTCCCTGGTCTCTACATGTACGGCATTCTCTTCCGCAGCATCCGCGCCGCCCAGAGCCTTCAGCTTCGCATCCGCCTCTTCCTGTGAGATCTTGCCGGCTGCCAGCAGGTTAGCCGTTGC
>JAFWRC010000174.1 GCA_017508825.1 Lachnospiraceae bacterium | reverse complement strand
GTCTGAACCAAAAACACCTGCTTACTATTTTACCACAACGCCTTTTTCCCCGCAACTCAGTGTTGCAATAAAACAGGAGAGCGTTCTGCCTGCAGAACGCTCTCCTGTGAGCGGCATTAAATACATTCTCTAAACTCTTTTTCAGCCGACGTATCGCCGCGAGGCCGTGCCCCAAACCGAGACTGATACATCCGTATAATACTTTAAGGTATATGTTTTCTTTCCTGCCTCGATAAAGGACAGGATCGCATCGACTTCTTTCCGGACGGTTGCTTCATCTTCGTACCAGCCGAGGATGATCGTATGCGCGCCGAAGAATCCTACCCGGTCTACCGCCTCTAAGATATACTTCGGTTCGTTCTTCGCCGAAAAAGCGATCCGGGAATACCGCACCGAGAGGCAGTTTACCACCTGGCTCTTGTCATAAGATGCGATCGCGATTTTGTTATCACAGATCGGGATCACTGCCATCCCCTTTTCATCCGCAGCATCCGTCGGTCTATTATCCAAAAGGTAATCAATGGAGATCCTCAATTTCTTCGCAAGCATCAGCAGTTTGTCCGTTTCCGGATACCCGTTGTCGGACTCCCACTTGGAAACCGCCTGTCTGGAAACATGCAGCATATCTGCCAGCTGTCCCTGCGTGATCCCTTTCTGCCTGCGTATCAATCTCAGATTATTGCCGAAACTCATGGTGAAATCCTCCTTCTGCCTTCTACTATAGCCCAGGGCAGGGAGGACTTCCACCAATCACACTTTACGCATCTGCTACCGTCAGTTGCACCGCTGTTATCAGTACTCTTTCTTCCGCATGATCCCGATGCTGATCCCGATGGATACAGCCAGCAGCACGATCGTCACTCCGTACAGCGCTGCCATAACAGCGCCGCCCGGCATTGCCTTGATGCTCCCGAGCAGCCCCTGCACATCCAGGCCTGCGTTTTTGCTCAGGAATTCCACGATGGCCTTTCCGCCGAGAAGCAGGATCATTGCGATGCCGAAGACCGCAAACAGCACCATGCGTCCCTTTTCCGTACCGAACTTCAGATCCATCGGGATCATCAGGACGATGATGAATACAAGAACCGGCAGGAACAGCAGATCCTGTCCGAGCATTTCTGCTGCCACAAACTCTTCCTTCTTGATCATGAGCATCACAAACTGCAGTGCAACCGCAATGATCCATGTGCCTGCCGTTACCAGCAGGGAGATCACATATTTCTCTACCGCATACAGCTTGCCGCTGATCGGCAGCGTCATCAGAAACGCCATTCCATTGTCAAAGTTGTCCAGAGAGATCGTCGATAATACCAGGAAAACGCCGATCATCGGGAAATAACTTACCAGAAACGTGCTGTCCATGGAATAGCCGAGCACAATTGCCATTACGGCATACAAAAACAATAATTTTTTCTGCTGTCCGAGCAGACGGATATCTTTGATCAATAATCCCTTCATTTCTCTTTTCCTCCCAACATCAAAACGATCATATCGTCAATACTGCTGTTTTCCACTACCATATTCGGATAATTATCCAGATAGAACTGCTTTTCCTTTGTCAGGCAGGTGTGGCTGAACTTATCCTTCTTTTCCGCGATCACATACTGCTTATCCATCGCCGCATATTCGTCTTCACTCACCTTTAAGATCCCGTACTGTCCGAGGATCGTATCGGTGTCCTCGTGCAGGATGATACGCCCTTTGTTGATCATATAGATATCATCACACAATCCCTCCAGATCCGAAGAAATATGGGAACTGATCAGGATGGAACGGCTGCTGTCCTCTTCCATATAGCCCCGGAGCAGATCCAGCACATCGTTTCTGGCCAGTACATCCAGTCCCGCAGTTGGCTCATCCAGCACCAGCAGTTTCGCGTTATGGCTCATTGCCGTGAGCACCCGCAGCTTTGCTTTCATACCGCTGGAAAACTCCTTGATCTGCTTATCCAGCGGCAGTTCCTGCTCTTTGCAGCGTCTGCAGAACTCCTCTTCATTAAACTCTTTATAAAACCCCTTCAGGATCCCGATCACATCCTTGATCGTCAGCACCATACTGAAGCCGGAATCGGATAACGCTGCGCCGATGGCTTCACGATCCTGCGCGGTGAATTCCTGCGGCACCTTATCCATCACCCGGATCTCACCGTCATCCGGCCGGATCAGTCCCAGCACCGATTTGATCGTGGTGCTCTTGCCGGCGCCGTTCCTGCCGATCAGGCCGGTCACCGTGCCCTCCGGCACTTCCATGGAAATGTTCAGTTCAAATCCTTTATATCTCTTTTGCAGATCCTTTATCTTGATCATTGTTTCCTACTCCTTAAATCCTAATTTTGAACCTGATTTCGATCCTTATTCGATCAGCAGGATCTCCAGGATCTCGCGGATCTCTTCATCCGTCAGTCCCAAAGCCCTGGCCCGGTCCACTGCCAGTGAAAAATCTTCCTCAACGGATTTTTTCCGCGCTTCCAGCGCCAGCTGCCGGTCGGTAGCCGCCACATAGGTTCCCTTGCCGTGTACCGTTACTACAAATCCTTCCTCTTCCAGTCTGTCATACGCTTTCTTTACGGTCAGCGCGCTGATCTTCAGCTCATTCGCAAAGCTTCTGACAGATGGAAGCACCTCACCTTCCTGCATCGTTCCGCTGATGATCTCCTGCTTGATCTGATCGATCAGCTGCTCATATACCGGAACCATCGATGCGTTGTTGATTATGATATGCATGCTCTTTTCCTTCCCGTGAACGACTGCCGCTTGCGCCTGCGGTTTGCGAACTACCTTCTGCAGATGTAATTCTGTCCTTCACTGCAAACAGTATATAACAGTATATAACTGTTGTCAACTGTTTTATACTGTTTATTCTGTTTGTTTTTTTTCATATCTCTAAAACTGTGTTCTGTCTGCAGAGCAATTCCATATAAAATAAAAAAGCCGCGGATCTTCTCCGTGGCTTTTCAGGCATCTCTCTGTTGTTCTTATTGCGGCATCATGATACCGCCGAAGTATTCCGGATTACCATCCGGATCCTTCAGCACAAATCCTCTGGCCGTAAATAAAACATAGGTACCGTCCGGTTTACGCACACGATAGAACATCCGGCTCATCTCGGAATTGCAATTGATCACCTCATCCACTGCCTTCCGGTATGCCTCCAGATCATCCGGATGTACGTATTGTTCCCAGATATCTCCTGCATGGTACATATACGTGGAAGGCAGTCCGAAATCCTCCACCTGCGCCATGGACCATCTGGAATAGTCGTATTGAATATCACACAAATAGATATAGCCTTCCCCTGCTACAGTGTATAACGCGCCAAACATCCGGTCCAGCAGACGGATCCTCTCCTCCGGGATCGGGATATCCTCTTTTCTGCTTTTGGCTCCTCCTGCCTTTTGTTTTTTGAGCTCTGCCTTGTTTTCATACATCTGCAGATCGGCCCGGTTGAACACCGCCGAAAAATCCCTGTCCTGCTTCGGTTCGTAAACCGCCAGCCCGCAGGCCACTGTCGGACCGGAACCGGTACGTTTGTTGACATCCGATTCCTTACGGAACGCTTCCACCA
Organism: Lachnospiraceae bacterium; assembly: GCA_017508825.1. GTDB lineage: Bacteria > Bacillota > Clostridia > Lachnospirales > Lachnospiraceae > NK4A136. The sequence goes on along the minus strand of JAFWRC010000174.1, from coordinate 1,031 downwards.
ATTCGTCACGATCCTTATAGTCTCTCCCGGTAAGCACTACCGCAAATTCATCTCCGCCGATGCGAAAGACCGGACTGTGCCGGAAGGTATTCGTGATCATACGGCTGGCCCGCTGGATCGTCTCATCGCCGAAGCTGTGCCCTCTGGTATCATTGATCCGTTTCAGATCATTCACATCACAGATCACCACACCGAAGGACTCCGTCGTGTTCTTCGATGTGATCCCGGAATTGATCCTGGAATTGATCTCATTTACCGCTTCGGTAAATGCATTTTGATTCTGTATGCCGGTCAGCTCATCCCTTCTGGCCATGCGCTCAGCAGACAGCAGATTTCTTTTCTGCTCTTCTTCCCGCTGGTACTCTTCTTCGATATTTTCCAGACAGCAGATCATGTGCTTCTGATCTCCACAGCGAAATACGATATGCCGCATATGGGTAAGCGTTCCGTTCAGAATGCCCCGGCAGTCCACCGAACAGGATGGTGCTTCCGTCAGACATGCGCGCAGATGATCGCGGTCATACAGTTTTAATACGTTATCCAGATCCCGTGGATGGATATATTTGTATGCATTGTCATGTGCCAGCTGAAAGAAATCATTCCCGTGATCCGGAAACATGACATTCTCCGTTTTTTGGGAAGGAATAAACTGAAGAAATTTGCCCGACTCGATCTCGACATAATAAAGACTGTCAAAATGCGCCGCAAGAATCGTTGCAATCGAATGGAAAGCTGCCTGATCAATCCTCATCGTAGCCCCTCCTGATAAACCCTGATACGTGGCAACTATCACGAATGGTAAGTACTCCGAATCGTAAGTACTCCGAATCATAAGTACTCCGAATCGTAACGCTGCCTGTTCCTATACCATCTCATATACGAATGTGATCAATTATGTCAGCAGTTATATAAAAATCATTATATCACAATAACCGGCGGTTTTCCAACCGGTAAATTTTGCTTTTTTTATGCCAGCTTTTTATTCCGGTTTTATGATTGCTTTTTACTATGCAGCCTCATCTGCCTCGCCG
>JAFWRC010000173.1 GCA_017508825.1 Lachnospiraceae bacterium | reverse complement strand
TCGATGCGACAGGATTTGAACCTGCGACCTCTGCGTCCCGAACGCAGCGCTCTACCAAGCTGAGCCACGCATCGTCATTCTTTTCAAGAGACGAATGTCATTATATATCGTCCTTTTCCTTTTGTCAATCATTTTTTTACAGTTTTTCAAAATCCTTCTCCCGTGTTGCTACTGCTTGCGGTTTTTCCTTCCTCATGATAAAATTAAATCTAAATAATGTCTCTTATAATACGGGGGAGGAATCTATTATGCTTACGGAAATCATCAATGACAAAAAGTTTCGTATTTTTTTTATCGTCCTTGTCGTTGGTATCATGTTGACGGTCATATCCGTACCGGATGCTATTTCGTTATTGAAACCGGCAAAAGACATTTCACAGCTCTGGGTGACAGATCCGTCAATCTTAAAAACCGGGGATCATGTTTGTCTTGATATCTCACTGATCAGCGATTCTCCTTTTTCCAATATCGAAACTACCCAGGTTTACGGTATCACGACTTCGGAACGCGAAACAGCCAGATACTATTATATTCCGTTTATCCGGAGCAATGCTACGCAGGTTTATGCCAATTCTTTCGTGGTAGCCAAGATCGCTGCCAGCTATAACTCTGCCATGACTAAACAGGTTGACGCAAGCAATGCCTGGTGGGATGATCCGGACGCTGACTTTGATGACATTCCTACTACCTCATTTCATTTTGACGGCATTTTACAGAAAATGCCCAAAAATTTAAAAACAGAAATTGACAATACATTACCGGCCGGTGTGCATGTAGAGCCTTTTCTGTTTGAGCCGATCGCACATCCCGAAGCTGCCTACGTATTATCCGGTGTCGGTCTGCTCTGCGTGATCGTCAGCATCATCGTTCTCGTTACAGTTGTAAAAACTGCAAAGCAGACACCCGCTTTAGCTCCTACAACCGGCAACAGCAATCACGAGTACTACGGTCCGCAGGGTGCTGACCAGCCTTACCAGAGCGGTTATTCCACAACTGCCAGAAAAGCAAACATATCGAATAACTCTCCCACCATCAAGGATATGGTCGGCGGAGCTTTTGCAAGCTCCGGTACGCCTTCGGTTTCCGGTACGCTTCCTCCGACCACACCTGCCACACCGTTTGGCAGCCAGACCGGGCCGCAGGGTGCTGAACCTGTTCTGTCGTCACTGAAGCAGCGCCAGCCGGTTATGCCGGAAGCACAGCCTTATGTATCACCGTTCGCTGCTACAACGCCTGCCGGTGCAGACGCTTCTGCCAACCCGCTGTACGGCGGCGGAGCAGCACCTACTACACCTACGGAATATGTTTCCCCTTTGGCGAACCAGAGTGGAAATCTGAATTATAATCCGGCATATGGTCAGGCACCCGGTGAGAACTATGCTGCTGCTCCCACACAGGAGCTGACTGCCGATGCTTTGGCTGCCAATTCCCGTTTCCTCGGTGGTATGAATATGGATCCGATGCTCGCGCAGACAGCGCCGATCGCACCGCCTACCAATCCATTGGAAACACCGGAGAATCAGCAGGGTCCTGCCGGCGGTTTGAATCCTGCACTCACAGGACAGCGCGTACAGCCTTCTCCTTATACACAGCCGCAGACGACACCGTATGCGGCACAGCAGGCCGCACCCGCGCCGTATACCCAGGCACAACCGGCTCCATACAGCCCGCAGCCCGCTCCATATACACCGCCGCAGCCGGCCCCGTATAGCCCGCAGCCCGCTCCGTATACACCGCCACAGCCGGCCCCGACAAACTATAACGGACAGAACGTCTGAAAACAGAATACAAAAATAGCGTTCTGCTTGCAGAACGCTATTTTTTTCTGTTATTCTTTTAAAATCTTCTCCAGTTTCGGTTTTGCATTCTCATAACCGGTAAACAGGATTCCCTGCATTCCCAGTCGGATCGCAGTATCAATGTTCACCTGCCGGTCATCCAGGAATACACATTCCTCTGCTTTCAACCGATACCTGTCAAGAAGCAAACGGTAGATCCGGGGATCCGGCTTTGACATGCGTTCAAATCCGGAAACCACCTTTCCGTCAACCAGATCGGTGAAATCAAACTTTAACCGTTCATGCAACCGAAACGTTTCTCTCGGATAATTTGAAAGAAGATATACCCTGTATCCGCTGTCCTTCAGTTCCCCGATCCATTTCCTGCTGTACGGATACGTTTCTACAATGTCAGCTATGCGTTCAAAAAACACATTTACCTCATCCCGGTACTCAGGAACAGTCGCTTTCATATCCGCTATGATATCGTTCGTTTCCCGCACGCCAAGATCAAATTCATCCCATAGCGGATGCACGATAAAACGCTCTCCGAAGACTCTTGCAACCTCTTCCGGATACCCGAGATCATATCGGATATAATCCTCCCAGCGAAACGCCGCGAGTACATTTCCGATATCAAAGACAATGTTCCGTATCATTACTTGATCGCAATGCAGGGCTGCGCATCCAGCTGCGTCCAGTTGGTGGGTGCATACGAAGTATTCTTCTTACCCGTACTGTCCGTATAGGTGATCCATACGGCTACCGGATTCATCGCACCGCCTTTATACTGCATCCATATCTCGGCCCCCGAACCATGCGTAGATGTAATGATCTGCTGATAGGTGCTCTGATTCAGATCCGGCCAGTTCAGACTGTCAATGATCTCTTTGTAAAACAAAGTATTGGCATTTGATCCGCTTCCCAACGTAGACAGCTCTACCGGGTTGACCAGGCTGTCAATCAAAGCCACTGAATCCGTTTCCTGAACCACATTGGCATCGTTCATCGCATAAACGACCGCCTGATACACCGCGTCCAGAGAATGAAGATCCGTAGTTACTTTTGCTTTTTCAATGTACTTGATCAATTGCGGTGCAATGATGCCGACCAGAATTGCCATGATTGCGATCACAACGATCAATTCTACAAGTGAAAAACCTTTGTTGCTCCCCTTACTTCCTAACCTTGAATTTTTTTTCATAACGATGAACCTCCCTGTTATCGCTAATCTCCCCCATCCGTAATTCTATCACGAATGTCTATCGAATAATAGTCCTGTTTATTACTTTTTTTTCGTCATTCGTCTTGTGTAAGCCCTTTCCCTGCGTACGAATCGCGATTTTTTTGTCATCAAAAATTCTTTACATCTTGACCGGAAAGCTCCTTTGCTTTATGATACAAGCTGGTTAATGAAAAAATCTGTTATTTTTTTATTTGGAGGAAAAAAAGATGTATATCACCTGTCTCGATCTTGAAGGCGTACTGGTCCCGGAAATCTGGATCGCTTTTTCAGAAGCAAGCGGTATCCCCGAGTTGAAGCGTACCACCCGGGATGAGCCGGATTATGATAAACTGATGCGTTGGCGTCTCGGCATTCTGAAAGAACATGGACTGGGTCTGAAAGAGATCCAGGAAACAATTGCCAAGATCGATCCCCTGCCGGGCGCAAAAGAGTTTCTGGATGAACTGCGCAGCTTTACCCAGGTGATCATCATCTCTGATACCTTTACACAGTTTGCTACCCCGCTGATGCAGAAACTGGGCTGGCCCACGATCTTCTGCAACTCTCTGGTGGTAGCTCCGAGCGGTGAGATCACAGACTTTAAGATGCGTATCGAAAATTCCAAGCTGACCACCGTAAAGGCTCTGCAATCCATCGGATATGATACGATCGCCAGCGGTGACAGCTACAATGATCTCGGAATGATCCTGGCCAGCAAAGCCGGCTTCCTTTTCCGCAGCACCGAGCAGATCAAAAAAGATCATCCGGAACTGCCGGCATTTGAGGAGTATTCCGATCTTCTGAATGCGATCAAAGAAGCAATGAAATAAAATAAAAAGCATCCCCCTGCGGGCTTTTGCTGTAAAACCCTCTGGGGGATGCGCACTCGCGCGTAATGAAAATGTCGCTATCGCAACCGCGCTCGGCGCGAGCGTTCTGCAAGCAGAACGCTTTCTTATCTCGATATCACATACTTGCAGATCGGATTGCCCTGTGAAGAAAACCGTTCCTCATATTCTGTCATCACATTTCCTTCCATCATTTTTTCATCGTGATGCAGGTCGTAGGTTACGGCATCGATCTTCCACTTAGTTTCCGCGATCTCCTCTACCGCAAAATCAAACAGGCCACGATTATCTGTTTTAAATTCGATGATCCCGTCCTTCTGCAGGATCTGATCATAGCGTTCCAGAAACTGACGGCTGGGCAGGCGGCGCTTGGCATGCCGGTCCTTGGGCCACGGATCCGAAAAATTCAGATAGATCCGGTCGATCTCCTCTTCCGCAAAAACATCCGTGATATATTCGGCATCCATACGGATAAAGCGCAGGTTCGGCAGCGGATCCTCTTCCATTTTCTGCAATGCGCGCAATAATACCGACGAGTATTTCTCGATCCCGAGATAATTGATCTCCGGATGCTGCACTGCCAGCGTCATCAGAAAACGTCCTTTTCCCATACCGATCTCCAGCCGGATGGGCCTGTCATTTCCGAACACGCTCTTCCACTGTCCCCTTCTTTTTTCCGGATCATGGATCACAAATTCATTTTCCGCGATCACCTCTCTGGATCCCGTGATATTTCTCAAACGCATAAAAGTCTCTCTCTTTCTGTAGTATATACGTGGATATATTTATTTTATGTGAACTATGGAATTATAACACGCGTTTTGCTATAATAGCAATATGCGTTTTTATCAGAGACACCGGGGCGCTGCACTGCTGTTGCTGCTGTTGATCCCCGTTTTAACTTTTACTGCCCTGCCCATACAGGCAAATGCTACCGCACAGGATTTTCTGGATGAAGCCGAAGAACGAAAAGACGAACCTGTGGAGAGCAACGGCCGCCCTTCCTGGCCGCAGGGACCTGCCATCGGTGCAGAGGCTGCCGTTTTGATGGATGCCGACACCGGTGCTGTTTTGTATGCAAAAAATATGGACGAGGAACTCTTCCCCGCCTCGATCACCAAACTTATGACATGTCTCGTTGCGATCGAGAACTGTTCTCTTGATGAAGTGATCACTGTCAATCAGTCTGCGATCAATGCCAATGAGGCAGATGGTTCCCACATGTATCTGCGCGCCGGGGAACAGCTGACGTTGGAAGAACTGCTTTACGGCATCCTGATCAATTCCGCGAATGAAGCCTGTAATGCCGTAGGCGAACACATCGGCGGTTCCATCGATGGTTACGTCGACATGATGAACGCCAAGGCACAGGAGCTCGGATGCACACATACGCATTTTGTAACGGCAAACGGGCTCCATAATGAAGAACACTATACCTCGGCGCATGATATGGCGCTGATCGCACAGGCTTTTTTTTCCTACGATATACTGTGCCGCATGTCCAGCACGGCAAGATACCGGATCCCTTCGACCGATCTGCATGATGAGCACAACCTGCACAGCAAAAACCGTCTGTACGCAGGCGCCGAGTATGCCTATGAACCGCTGGTCGGGTCCAAAACCGGTTTCACCAGTCTGTCCCGCCAGACCCTGGTATCCTGTGCCCAAAAAGGAGACCTGCGGCTGATCTGCGTGATCCTGCGCGAAGAAAGTCCTTATCAGTTTACCGATACGGTAACCTTATTTGATTACGGCTTTGAACACTTTCAGAAAGTGCGAACATCTCAATACGAGACACGCTTCGGCATCAGTAATTCCGATTTTTTTGACGGTGACAACGATGTTTTCGGCAGCACATCCCCGCTGATGACACTGGATGACGAAGCTCTGATCCTGCTTCCGGATACGCTTTCCTTTACATCGCTGAATACGAATGTATACTATGACGCTCTGCCGGAGCATGCGGTTGCCCGCATCGCCTATGATTACGAAGGTATCCCCATGGGAAATGCGTACGTTTTTCTGAATACCTCTTCCGCTCCGGAAGTTCGTTTTACACCGGGCTCACAAATGAATTCCACCGCCGGAGACGGGGCTTCCGACAAAAAAATCTATATCAATATCTATCATGTTCTGATCGCTCTGGCCGTTATCGCCGGCGCAGTGGTCATATTTCTGATCGCATCCGGTCTGTTGCGGAATACGATCGCCCGCAGAAAACGCCTGGCCAGGATCCGCAGACAGAGAGGCTCCTATAGCTTTTCCCGCAAACGACGCAGTTTTTCCGCGCGCAAAAACAAAAAGCAGATCCTGCGCCGCAAACAAAACCGCCGTAACGATACGCCTCCTATCTACCGTCAAAAAAACGGACAGTCCCCGACTGCCCGAAATAAATCCCCAAAAAACAGTTCCCGTCCACGCAGGACGATCCATTTCCGTGACGATCAATAACTGCCCTTATACTGCGTGATCGTACATAAGTTTCTTTCCTTCGTTGTAAAAACGCGGTCTCGTAATATCCTCCCGCAGGATCAGCATCGCCCCGTTTACCGTCACTTTCGTATTCTCATGTGCCCCATTGGTCACCTTGATATATACCCGTTTGGAATCCGCCGCTCCGCTTTCCAGCATTTCCTGTTCTTTGCGGAGCTGGCGCATTTCTTCTTTCTGCCGTTCCAGCACCTCCTGGAATTTCAGGAACACACTGTTCGTCCTGCCTTTCAAAGCGCCCATTTTCTGAAGTACCGTATTCATACCGGTACGCACTTTATCCATCTCCAGATCCAGCTGACGTTTACGCTGCAGCAGATCTCTTAATTTTTCCGTAGTATCGGTCACCTTACCGGCTTCTACTTCCGTCCGTACCTGCGTCGTGCTGCCGATGGTTCCGGTAATGATCCCTCCGATCGCGCGCACTTTGCCGCCACAGATCAGATTTTTCTTTCCCTCCGTGTGGATCATTTCATTGCTGAAAACCATACTGTCCAGAATATATCCGCCTTCGACATTTCCTCCGGCAATGACCGTTACATTCTCAAAAAATGCCGCTACTACATTCCGGCGCGCTTCCAGCCTTCCTTTTCCGTTACCGTTTACCCCTCTCCGGATGATGATATCGCGGCCGGCTTTCAACAGGGCGTTTTCCACAAAGCCGTCGATCTGGATATCTCCGGTTGCTTCAATGATCACGTTTTCCCGCACCGAACCGGTCACATGCACGGTGCCGTCAAAGGAGATATTGCCGTTTCCGTATGCCACATCCCCCTGGAACTCCAGATACTCAACGACCACCAGCTTCCCGTTCTTTAAGGTGATATACCCTTCCTTCATCGATACGTATGTCATGGAATCCGGCAGCAGGCGCACACCGGAGCAGTCCAGTCGCGGGATGTTGCGGCCGGAATGCGCCGTGATCTCGATCCCTTTTACGTTATATCCCATCTTTCCCTGGGTAGCCGGGTGATACAGTGCCACTTTTTCCCCCGGATGTGTAGCCGCGTACTCTTTTTTCGCGCGGTAATCGATCGATCCGTCCTCTTTGATCGTAGGGCGGGAATCCCCCAGATTATCAACAAAGTATTCATACCAGCCGTCTTTGCCTTCTTCCGGTGCCGTCCCCTCTGCCACCAGATATTCTTCTTCCAGCGGAAGACTGCTGATATCCGGTCCGAGCGCATCAAAATTATAACCGTACTCGATCCCGTAGATCTTCAGTCTGGTCTCCAGATTCTTCCTCGAAAAATTGCCCGGAAGCGGCCGCGTCAACTGTATGGTAGCCCGCATCAATCCATCCGTGGTGCGTATCATCAGACCCGTATCCATATCCACCAGCGAAAAATCCATACTGTCCGGGTCTTCTTTATATCGTTCCTTAAACTGCTCACGCCGCATGCGTTCCATATCCGGAAGGCTGTAGATCAGTCGCGCATAACCGCTCACATCCAGTCCTTCCATCAACCCGAGACGGATCTCACGCATCTGGCTGTCTTTATAATACTTATTGGCATAAAAAGTTGCATCTACACCCTGTTCCAGACCGATGCGTACCTCACGCATCTGCCGGAAAGACAATTCCTCGCTGTCATACAGAGAAACATCAAGTCCCTCTTTAATGCCTTTCTCGATCTCATCCAGCTGGGCAAAACCATATATGGCTTTGTCGTATTCCTCCATTTTTCTTTTCTGAACCGCTTCCTCAGAAAAGTCCGCATCTGCCAGAAGTTTTTCTTCTTCTTCATTCAGGCTTCCCATCAGTTTCTGGAAAGCATCTTCCGTAGACACGCTGCCGACTGCTGCCATTGTTTCGGCAACATTATCCAAAGCAGAAGGGATCACTTCTGCATCTTCTACACCATCCTGCTGTTTTTGTACGGAATCCAAAAGACTGAGAAGATCGTCTTCTCCATTCTCATCAAACAGACCGCCTAAGTCCAAAAGATCGTCTTCTTCCTTAATGTCAGACATTCGTCCCCCCAATAATACCCCTGTTTATCACATTACGTAAATTTTTTACAGGCCATTTCGATCACCGGTCTGGCCTTGGAAAAACACTCCAGCATTTTTTCGGAAAATACACCCGCATCTCCCTGCATGATCATCGTATACGCCTTATCCATATCAAAAGCATCACGGTAACTACGATCCGAGATCAGAGAGTCATAAACATCCGCAAGGGAAACGATCTGTGCTTCGATCGGAATATCCTCTCCGGCCAGATGATCCGGATAACCGCTTCCGTCATATTTTTCATGATGATGCCGCACAATATTATAACTGATCTCTATCGTATCTTTGCTCTGCAATTCCCGGATCTGATCCAGGATCTCACAGCCGCGGGTCGTATGTGATTTGATCACTTCAAATTCGTCTGCCGTAAGTTTTCCCGGCTTTAACAGGATCGTATCGGAGATGGCGATCATGCCGATATCGTGAAGTGCCGATGCACTCTCGATCGCCTCGATACGCTCCACCGGCAGGTTATAATCCGCCGGATAGAATCTTCCCAGCGCCTCTGCCAGAATATGGGAAATCGCCTTGATCTTTTTGATATGCCCGTTTGACTCCATATTACGAAATTCCGTGATCGATCCTACCAGTTCCATCAGTCGGTCGTTTGCGGATTTCAGTTCCTTATTCTTCTCCTTGATCTGGGCCGTCTGCTGGCTGATGATACTCTCTAACTGGGACTTGCTGTGGAACAGAGACAGGGTATTCTTAACACGTCCGTACACAATATCCGAAATAAACGGTTTCAGAATGAAATCCACCGCGCCGTTTGCATAACATTCCTTCACCAGATCGTTATCCTGGCTCGTGGTCATCATAACGATGGGGATACGTTTGGTCACACCCTTTTGAAATAAAACCTTCAAAAGCGCACGTCCGTCCACTACCGGCATATGCATATCCAACAGGATCAGGGCCACTTCCTTCTGATGCTCCATCAGATATTCCATAGCCTCACGCCCGTTCGATGTCGTCGCCGTCTGATAGCTGGCTTCGAACAGGCCTTTTAAAAAGCTTCTGTTCTCTTCGTCATCATCTGCGATTAAGATCGTGTTACGTGCCATACAAGTGCGTCTCCGTTAACTGTTTTCGGGCGAAAATATATCTTTCGCTGTTTTCTCGTTAATAAATCTCTTAAATTCCTCCGGCGGGATCTTGCCGGTAAATCCGTTCTTGTATAAGGGCTGTCCATGCTCCAGCATTCCTTTTTTTCCCAGGATCAGGATCAGCAGCTCCTCCGATTCGTATGCCCGCACAATGGTACTATACTTAAAGGAAAACTTCGTTTTGTTCACCGTCACCTGTACCTGATCTGAATTGAAACGGACCAGATTGACGATTGCTTTGCCATGCTGATCCTGCAGCTCACGATATTGCAGCCACTCACGAAAAGCATAACCGAAAAAGATAAAAAGCACAAAATAAACCGTAAGGATCAGTCCGATCACCGCGCCCGGAATACTGTGCATCCCCAGAAATAACCAAGCGGATGCTCCAAGCGAAACCAGCGCCAGCACTCCCGAGATCAGCTGTGTCCGCTTCTGCATTTTCCGGTAACAGAACCGGAAATATTCCTTATGCAGTTTCCTCGTGAGTATGAAGCGGTTCTCATACATCAGTTTTGCCATAACAGGTCATACCTCTCCCATAATATATATATCACATGGTTTACATATTTTCCATTACTTTTTTCCTTCCGGGTCGTGGCTTTTCTTCTGCCATTCCCATAAACAGCGCATTTCACGCTATATGTAGTGTCTCCTGTATCCGTTTCCGGATATATAGTAGGTGATCATGTCTGAAGTTTTTTCAATTTTTGACCATTTCAGCCAATGGACGTGTCTTATCGGAACCGTCCCCATTGACACCATTTTCAACCATGATAAAATAAAAAAAAAATTAAAAGAATGAGGATGATCATTTGTTACTATGAACGCGAAAAACAAAGATATGGTTCAGGCCGGTCTCGTTTTGGAAGGCGGCGGTATGCGCGGTATTTATACCGCAGGTATCCTGGACTGTTTTATGGAGAAAGGACTACAGTTTTCCTCATGCTACGGCGTATCGGCGGGCGCGTGTCATTTATCCGGTTATATGTCCGGACAGATCGGACGGGCATATCGTATCTCTTTGGATTATCTGGAAGATCCGGAGTATTGCAGTACCGGAAGCCTGCTGAAAACCGGCAATCTCTTCGGCGTGGATTTTTGCTACAATCGTATCCCGAACGAACTGGATCCTTATGATTACGATGCCGCAGCATCCTATCCCGGAAAATGCTATGCTGTAGCAGTCAATATTGAGACCGGTGAAGCCGAATATCTTCCGCTGAAAGATATGCGAAAAGATATCACTGCCGTGCAGGCATCCGCTTCCCTGCCTTTGGTCTCCCGTAACGTCAGTTTTAACGGAAAACTGTATCTGGATGGCGGTATGGTTGACTCCATTCCAATCCGCCGTTCCATTGCAGATGGCAACCACAAAAATGTTATCGTGCTGACCCAACCGGAAGGCTACCGTAAAAAACCGATCACGCATGCCAATACACAGGCAATGCGCATCATGTATAAAGACTATCCTAAGGTTCCCGAGGTAATGCGACGACGCTATCTCGTCTACAACAGGACGCTGGACTACATTCAAAAACTGGAAGAAACCGGACGCGTATTTGTATTCCGTCCGGAACCGCTGTTTAAGATCAACCGGATCGAAAAAGATAAGAACAAGTTGAAAGCCCTGTATCTGCAGGGATATCATGATGCAGCGCAAAAATATGAAGCAATGAAACAATATCTGGAGGGTTAAAAATGGAAAACTTTACTTACTATCCGCAGGGCGTATGCTCCAAACAGATCGATTTTGAGATTACAGACGGAAAGTTGCACAATGTCCGTTTTGTCGGCGGATGCAACGGAAACCTGAAAGCGATCGGCAGATTGGTGGAGGGTGCAAATGCCGCACAGATCGCAGATCTGCTCCGCGGCAACGACTGCGGCGGACGGGGTACTTCCTGCGCAGACCAGTTGTCAAAGGCTGTTGATAAGGCTTTGGGACGCTGAAGCCCAACAACATCCGATTGACAGAACATCCGGCCAATAAGGAGGTAATACATGCTCTATCGCAAAGATAAAAACGAGACAGAGATCTCGCAGCTCGGTTATGGCTGCATGCGTTTTTCCCGCAAAGGCACCGGCATCGACCTGGACAAAGCGGAAAAAGAATTGATGACAGCCTTCAACGCCGGTGTGAATTATTACGATACCGCCTATATCTATCCCGGCAGCGAAGTGGCTCTGGGCGAGATCGTCAAGCGGAACGGGATCCGTGACAAGATCCATATCGCGACGAAACTGCCTCAATATCTGATCAGCAGCACCGCTCAGATCGAAAAGTATTTTCAGGAACAGCTTTCCCGTCTGCAGACCGACTATGTCGATTATTACCTGATGCATATGCTGACGGATATCGCCTCCTGGCATAAGCTGAAAGATCTGGGGATCCTTAAGTGGATCGAAGAAAAAAAGGCCGCCGGCACGATCCGGAATCTCGGTTTTTCTTTCCATGGCGATACGGATATGTTTTTGCAGATCTTGAACGATTATGACTGGGATTTCTGCCAGATCCAGTACAACTATCTGGATGAGCATACCCAGGCCGGCCGGCGTGGTCTTGAGACCGCTTACGAAAAGGGCATTCCCGTGATCATCATGGAACCCCTGCGTGGCGGCAAACTGGTCGATATGCTCCCGCAAAAGGCAAAACAGCACATTGCAGAGCATCCTAACAAATGGTCTGCTGCCGAATGGGCGCTTCGCTGGCTGTGGGACCAGCCGGGCGTCACATGCATCCTTTCCGGTATGAACTCTACGGAAATGGTAGAGGAAAACTGCCGCATCGCTTCCGAAGCAGTTGCCGGCAGCTTTACCGGCGCAGAGCAGGAAACCATCGAGACCCTGCGCGCGCTGATCAAGGAAAATGTCAAGATCGGCTGCACCGGATGCCGATACTGTATGCCCTGCCCGAAAGGCGTGGATATTCCCGGATTGTTCCAGTGTTACAACAAGATCTATACCGAAAACAAAGCGGAAGCCCGCCACGAATTTGCACAGATCATCGGACTGCGCAAGGATCCGGCATTTGCCGACCAGTGCGTGGAATGCGGCAAATGCGAATCCCACTGCCCACAGCATATCGAGATCCGTAAGATGATCAAAGTCGCGGATAAGGAACTGCGTCCGTTCTACTACAAGATCGGACTGAACATCGCCAGATGGTGGATGCTCCGCAAGAAAACGAAAAAATAAAGGAAGAACTATGAACGATCAGATCATACAGGGGCTGGCCTTCGGAAACGAAGTGCGTTTTTTTGCCGCCTATACCAGAGAAACCGTAAACCGGGCACAACAGATCCATCACTCCTATCCGGTATGTACCGCCGCCTTAGGCCGCCTGCTTACCGGCGCAGCTATGATGGGTGCGATGTGCAAGAATGAAGAAGACCTCATCACCTTAAAGATCGACGGCGACGGTCCGATCCGGCAGGCAGCCGTGACTGCGGATGCTCATGGAAATGTAAAAGGACTGCTCTATGATCCCGCTGTCGAACTGCCGCTGAAGGCAGACGGTCATCTGGATGTAGGCAGCGCTATCGGCCGTGGAACATTATGCGTGATCAAAGATCTGGGATTGAAAGAACCCTACGTAGGACAGACGTCCCTGGTATCCGGCGAGATCGGTGATGATCTTACGTATTACTTTGCCTCCAGCGAACAGGTGCCTACCTCTGTAGGACTCGGCGTACTGGTGGATACCGACCTGTCCGTAAAACATGCCGGCGGCTTTATCATCCAGCTGCTGCCGTTCGCTTCGGAAGATACCATTTCCGCCTTGGAACAGGCTCTGGGTAAAGTGCGCAGTGTGACGGATTATTTTCTGCAGGGTAAAACTCCGGAAGAAATGATGCGTGACATCCTTGGCGAGATCGAGATCGAAGCAGTGCGTCCCGTACAGTATCACTGCAACTGCGACCGCGAACGCGTTACCAAGGCTCTCATCAGCCTGGGCCGCAAAGAGCTGGACGAAATGATCGCAGATGACAAACCCGTAACACTGCACTGCGACTTCTGTAATAAAGACTATACCTTTTCCGTGGATGATCTGAAAGCATTACTCTGATCGAGCTTCTCACGTCTGGCCGCGTCCAGCTCGATCCACTCATCCAAAGACAGCGGCATATAATCGGAATACATACAAAAGCAGTTGATCATCTGGCAGGGGATATTCTTTTCTTCCGCCTGCCCATGCGCCAGACGCATCGCTGATCTGGTCTCCTGCACAAAACGGTTCACCAGGATCTCATCGTAGGTATCGTGCACGTGACCGTATAACATATAGGTTTTCGGACGCCCCTGCGCATCCCGCCGGTATTGACCGTCATAGCAGAAAACCGGATAATGGCTGAGTACTACGCTCCGTCCGTTGTCATGCATTTTCTCGTAATCCCTGATCCATTCGAAACGCTCTTTACGAAATGCCCGGTCCTTTAAATACCGGTCATCATGATTGCCCCGGATCAGAAACAGCTTTCCGTTCAGCTGCTCCAGGATCCGGTTCGTTTCCTCCCCTTTACCGAAGGAAAAGTCTCCCAGGATCACTACCTCGTCGTTCTTTCGTATCTTTTTATTCCATTGTTCGATCATATGCGCATTCATCTGCTCTGCATCCGCAAAACCGCGCATATCCATACGATGATTCAGATTGTCATGATAAAAATGGCAATCCGCGATATAGTAACGCACCGGGCGTTTTCCTCCTTTTCGTCTCAAACCTGCGTCCCTTCTCCGCTCTCTACACCAGTCCCGTCAAATGCCGGGATAAAACTCTCGGATACCGTACCGCCTTCCTGCATATAAGCATTTTTCACGCCAAGCGCCAGCGCGTACTCGATCAGATCCGTATACTCCGCTTCCGACGGTCCTTTCTGCAATTCCGGATAACGTTTCAGATGTTCCATGATGGGGGTATACTGATTCATCAGCGACAGATATACTGCATCCCCGTAAGAGTGATAGAGTTCTTTCACGATCATCTTAGCTTCCAGCAACCCATGCGGCATCAATAAATGTCTTACGATCACGCCCTTTTGGATCCTGCCGTTCTCATCAAAGCTGCAATTTCCCGTCTGCCGAACCATCTCTTCGATCGCCCTGCGGGCCGTCTGCGGATAATCCGCCGCACGCAGATACTTTGCTGCTTTGGACGAAGAATAAAATTTGAAATCAGGCAGATATACATCCACCAGCCCCTCCAGCATGTGCAGGCTCCCGACGGTCACATAGGAAGAACTGTTAAAGATCACCGGGATCGACAGCCCCTGTGTTTTTGCGATCCTGAGTGCCTCCGCCACTGCAGGTATGTGGACATCCGCAGTTACCAGATTGATATTATTCGCCTGCTGCTCCTGTAACGAAAAAAAGATCTCCGCCAGACGCTGCGGGCTGACAGTGATCCCTGTCATCTCCTTCGTCAAATGGGAAATCTCATAGTTCTGACAAAACACGCAGCCGAGATTGCACCCCGAAAAAAACACCGCGCCGGAACCTTCCGTTTCAGAAATACAAGGCTCCACCCAATAGTGCAGCGCCGCTCTTACCACACGCAATTGTGCATCCGTACCACAGAAACCCCGTTTTCCCGCACTGCGGTCAATGCCGCAGGCGCGCGGACACAGGCTGCATGACTGATATGCATCCATATTACTCTCTGCCTGCATTACTGGCTGTCCGCTTCGTTTTCTGCTTCTTCCGTCCCGGCCTCTTCCGCTCTCTTTTTCTCCGAAACGAACTCTTCCGGTCGCATCTCTTCCGGCTTTTCTTCGATCATTTTTTCTTCAGCAGCGCTTTCTTCCGGCGTCTTTTTCTCATCCGCCGTATCTTCTCCGGTAACCGTCTCCGGGGTATCCGTTTTTTTCTCTCCGCTCTTTATTTCTTCCGTATCTTTTTCATCGGAAACGGTAGCTTCCGTCCTATCGTTCGCCGTCTTACTATCTTCCGTCTCCGGCTTCTGCTCCGTTTCTTCTGATTTAATCTCTTCGGATCTAAATTCTTCTGTTGTAATTTCTTCTGTTTTTATTTCATTGTCTTTTACTTCATCACTCTTTGTTTCTTCGCTCTTGATCTCTTCGTTTTTGATCTCTTCCTTCTTCACGTCTTCGCCTTTTTCAAACGCCTCCGCTGCCTCTTTTTCTTTCTTTTCTTCTTTCTCTTTTGCCCGCAGCATCTCATCGATCAGGCAGTCTTCAAAATCCTTCTTCGGCAGGGGCTTGGAATAATAGTAACCCTGGATCATATCGCAGCCTTTCTCTGCCAGGAAATCTACCTGCTCCCTGGCTTCCACGCCTTCCGCAACGGTACGCATATGCAGTTTCTTTGCCAGCTGCAGCGCTTCGGAGATTACGATCTCTCCTCTGCCGTCTTCATTGTCGCCACGGAAGAATTCGGCATCCAGTTTCAGGACATCCAGCGGCATGTCTTTCAGGGAGTTCAGAGAAGAATAACCTGCTCCGAAATCATCCATCGATACCACAAATCCGAATTCCTTCAGTTTCTTGATCGTTGTCACCAGCGCCGTCTTATCATCAAAGAATGCGCTCTCTGTCAGCTCAATCTCGATCAGTTCGTGCGGAGCTCCCTCGGCATCCACCAGATCCCGGATCTGCTGGGCCAGATTGCTCTCCGCAAAATGCGCTCTGGAAACGTTAACGGAAACCGGTACACAGGCATACCCCTTATCCACCCATTCCTTCTGGTCTCTTGCCACACGGCGGATCATATAGGTATCGATCTCGGTAATAAATCCGTTCTTTTCAAAGATCGGGATGATCGTATCCGGTCCCTTAAAACCATAGACCGGCGACTCCCAGCGGATCAGCGCCTCTGCGCCGCACAGGCGGTCCGTCTTAGGATCATACTTCGGCTGATAGAATACCACAAACTCTTCATCCTGCAACGCTCTCTGCTGGTTCTCCTGTACAATATCCAGCCACTGCTGCTCTTTGATCATCTGCTCATCAAAGTATGCAATCGCAGAATTGTCATTATCTGCCAGTGTTTCTCTTGCCGTGCAGGCATTGTTATACTCCTTCTCCAGATCTGCCATACGTCGTCTGATCAGCCACCACTTCCGCACGTCATGCCATTCGCGGATAATGCTCACACCGATATGGAAACTGAATCTGTGGATACCGTCCACGATTTCCAGATCCTTCATCAGTTTCTCCAGGAACGAATGCAGCTGCTCCTCATTGTTAAACCTCATCAACACAGCAAAGTTTGCGGACGAATTATGCGCGCACAGATCATTCTTCTCAATATCCTTCACCAGAAGCTTATCCACTTTGGACAGGATCTCTTCACCTTCTTTGATCGAGTGACACATGCAGAAATTACGATACTTGATAAAAGAAATATTGATCATTGCAAAATTACTCTTCTGCGTATACGGCTTCTGCAGCAGCTGCTCACCCTTGATCATAAACCACATCCAGTTACGCCCGCCGGTCACATCATCCATAAAGAAGAGATTGGTCATCTTGCGCTGTCTGACGATACTGCCCACGATGTGATAGATAATCATAAAGGACATGCCGAGAACCATCACCACGATCGATCCGGTGATCGCCGCCAGAAAGATCAGATCCGAAGCATCCACACTGAAATATGCCTTGCAGTAAAGTCTTGTATTTGTATAGCCTACCTCTTCCGCGATCCAGAACGGAATATCCAGGGTAGCGCCTTTATCCGCAAGTTTCTGCAGACCTTTTGTCTCTTTGGTCCATTCCAAAAAAGCAGGCAGATCAAACGTCACCCCGTCACTTTTACGACGCAGCAGGCGGATCTCCCTGTCTTCACACAGATATACTTTTTTCCCGAGCATCGACAGACGGACAACGCCGCCGCTCTTGCTGCAGGTATTATCGCCTTTCTGGAACAGGATATTCTGATCCCTGTCTACCAGAAAGTATTCTTTCTCTTCGTCTCCCAGAAATACGGTGATATCCCCGAGAACATCCTGCTTCTCATACAGCTTCGACATATAAACAAGATCTTTATACTCGCTGTAGATCCTGCTCTCCACCACATACCGCAGGAACATATTGGCAAAGAAGGCCAGAAAAGCATTAAAAACCAGAGATACGATCAGATATATGATCAATACCGACCCAAGCTGACTGCGATTCAGCTTCCGGAAACCTTTTTCTTTCTGATTTCCCATTTTTCCCCCTTGTCCTCCGAAATATTCTTTCATCCGGCTGATCTGGTTCTTTTCCAATCGAATCGTATCCATAAACACTACCTCAAATTACCATTTTAAAGCCTGGCAACCTTTTTGGCAAGCTATTTGTTGATCACACAGGATCTTTCGTCTTCTTCCGTTTTTCGTTTTTTCCTCCGGCAAACAGCGCCCTGTATTCCCCGGGAGCCATGCCTTTTTCCTCACGGAATACCCGGTTAAAGCTCGGAATACTCTGAAATCCGGACAGCATTGCGATCTCCGTCAGCGTTCTTCCTTCCTGCGTCAGCAGTTCGGAGGCCTTCTCCATTCGTATCATATTCAGCCACTTGCTGTAATTCATCCCCGTAACATTCTTAAAGATCCTGGAAAAATAATCCCGGCTGATCCCCGCCATCTCCGCCATCGCAGCCTGCGACAGATCATCCGCGGTCAGATTGTTCTTAATATAATCGGACACCTGCATCATGCGCCGCATCACATCATCCGTATAGCCGTAAGTCTCTTCATCATTCAGTTCCGGCGCCAGTTCCCTGCGGTATTCATCCAGAAGCAGCATAAACTCCATCAGCAGCATGCAGCAGCGGATCTCTTTGTCAGAGCGGTCCGAATAAAAGATTTCTTTCATCTTCAGCGTGATCACCTTCAGTTTTGCCGCCAGCTCCGGATGCGCGATAACACAGATGACATGCACGTTCCGATACAGGTGCATGATCCTCTGCAGATCAAAGAGAGAATTGATAAAGCCGTTGGAAAACTGGATCACCAGCGACTTCTCCCGGTCCGCATCCACGATCTCATGGGTTTCCATCGGCCATACCAGCACCAGGTCATCCGGCACGAGATGGTACGTGTTTTTACCTACTTTATAAATGTTGGTCTCCCCGGGTCCTACCAGCAGGATTTCCCCGTAAGAATGCCAGTGCATCGGATAGCTGCGTTCCTTATAACCCGTAGACATATTGAATGCGCTTGCATGATCAAAATCATAAATCTCATAAGTACTGTAGTCCATAATTCCCCCCCGTTATACTTATTTTTTATGTATTTTTCACAAAATCGCCAGGTGATACAAGACAACATGTCAAAAAATGATAAGCATTCCGTCAATTGATGAGATGGTATCTCCTATAGCACAGATTATAATCCATAATATACACCGATAGCAAGAATTAAGGAGATAAACCTATGAAAAATAATATCACTGATATGACCACAGGCAGTCCTGCAAAACATATCCTGCTCTTTGCGCTGCCGATGCTGATCGGCAATCTCTTTCAGCAGGTATACAATCTTGCCGATTCCATCATCGTCGGCAACTTTGTCGGCCCGGACGCCTTCGGGGCGATCGGCGCCACATCATCCATAACCTTTTTGTTCTTCGCCCTGTGTAACGGCGTCGGAAACGGCGGCGGTATCGTGACCTCCCAGTTTTTCGGCGCGCACGACGATGAAAGTGTAAAAAAGTGCATCATCAATACCGGTCTGATCATGCTGGTCGTACCGATGATCATCGGCGCTCTGGCGTTTGTGCTTTCGCCGTCTTTACTGCGTCTTCTGGATACGCCGCCGGAGTTTATGGCGGATGCTACCCTGTATGTACGTTTTATGTGCTGCGGACTTTTGTTCGTTTCGCTCTACAACTACCTGTCGTCTGTACTGCGTGCCCTGGGTGATTCCAAATCCCCGCTGTATTTTTTGATCTTTTCGACTATCGTAAACGTGGTGCTGGATATCCTGTTTGTATGCGTGATCCCGATGGGCGTTGCCGGTGCTGCGCTGGCCACACTTATGGCGCAGTTCATCTCCGTCATCACCTGCGCGGTTTATGCCACCCGCAGAAATCCGTATTTCCGTTTCAAAAAGAGTGATTTTGCCATCGACCGCAATATGATCCGCAAAGTCGTGCGTCTGGGCGTGCCGATGTCCATGCAGTTCAGCCTGATCGCCATCTCTTCGATGGCGCTGCAGCGTGTGGTCAACTCCTTCGGTTCCTCGGTAGCGACCGCCTTTACGACCACCAACCGCATCGAGCAGCTGATCCATCAGCCGTATATGACCCTGGGCGCTTCTCTTTCCACCTTCTGCGGCCAGAACTACGGTGCCAAAAGAACGGATCGTGTCTACGAAGGTTACAAGACCGGCACGATCATCTTGCTCGTGCTTTCCTGTATCCTGATCGTGGTAATGCAGTTCTTCGGCCGTTCCATCGCCTCTCTGTTTCTGGACGCCGACGAAAGCCCGTATATCATTACCCTGGCAACCATCGGTCTGCAGATCACCAGTATGTTCTATATGGCCCTCGGCATGATCTATGTGATCCGCGGCGTGCTCACCGGTATCGGTGATGCCATGTTCCAGCTGATCAACGGTATCGTGGAAGTGATCGGACGTTTCACCTTCCCGATCCTATTGACCACCTATATGGACTGCGATGCTGCCGGCATCTGGATCTCTTCCGGTGTGGTATGGTGCTTAAGCGCCTACACGGCTTATCTCCGGTACCGGAGCTATTTCGTACGGAAGAATCAGATTGTCATCGATGCCGCAGGAAAAAAAACAAAATTTTACGAAACTTTTTTCACTAAAAGCTCCACGGT
Organism: Lachnospiraceae bacterium; assembly: GCA_017508825.1. Taxonomy (GTDB): domain Bacteria; phylum Bacillota; class Clostridia; order Lachnospirales; family Lachnospiraceae; genus NK4A136. Next base: position 21,289 of record JAFWRC010000173.1, on the reverse strand, counting down.
AAAACCGTCATCGTTATAATATTCCATACCGCCGTTCATTTTTTCCATATACCATTTTACCAGATACATGCCGAGGCCGTAACCACTTGCGTCCCCGGCATTTTTTCCGCGGTAATACTTCTGCACGATCAACGGCAGATCCTCCGGAGGTACCCCCGGGCCGCTGTCCTTGATCGTGATGCGTAAAAAGCGGTTCTTTTTCCCATCCGGCGCCGGCATCGTTTCCGTTTCCGAAAACGCAACATGAATATCCGTTCCGGCATACTTATAGGAATTCCCTACAATATTGTCGATCACCTGCTCCATACGCAGCTTGTCCATATAGACCAGACACTCGGGAACAGCGTTCTCTATGATGATATTTCCGTACTCCGTCAGTTGCCGGACAAACCCTTCGATCAGCGGCGATGCATATTCTCCGACATTTACCCGGACCTCTTCCAGATCATCGATCGTTGCATTTAATACGCTCTGTATCAGCTCATTGATCGTTTCTGCTTTATTCGTGATGATATCCAGTTTCTCCTCCAGCCCCGGGATCTGTTCCGTATCCGCTCCTGCTTTTTTCTGCTTCAGGATCTGCATCTGCAGCACCTCGCAGGTCGCCTGTATGGTAGCGATGGGCGTTTTCAGATCGTGGCTCAGTTCTGCCATCATCTGGCGTTTCGCATTCTCTGCTTCCATTTCACGCTGTCTGGACTCTTTCAGCTGCTCGCGCATCAGATCAAAGCTTTCGATAAAGCTCACGAAACTGCTGTTCTTCTGCATCGGCAGCGCTACATCCAGATTCCCCTTGGCGATATCCGTAGCATACCGCTGCAAATGCAGCATCGGCCGTATCTCCGATTGATATACAAAAAACAGCAGCAGATAACCGACCAGGAGCATGATCACCCACAGGATCAGCACATACCGGAACACCTGTCCCTGGTACTGCTCCGTCGATGCGCTCACCACATCCCAGATCTGCTTATAGATCTGCAGCTGTTCATCCGTATACGTATCCGGTGCTGCCATCGCAAAACGCATATCGTGATGCAGTTTCCAGATCACGCAAAAGACCCCCAGCATCAGCAAGGTATACAGCCCCGCTATCATTCGTATCCGTTTCATAATTCCAGTATATACCCCGTGCCCCAGACGGTCTTGATCAGATCCGGGTTGTTCGGGTCCTTCTCCAGTTTTTCACGCAGTTTCCGGATATGCACATTGAGCGTGCCATCCGAATAAAACTTATCGCCCCAGACCTCTTCAAACAGGGCATCCTTGGTCACGATCGTATTTTTGTGATCGTACAGGCATTTCAGAAGAGCAAACTCTTTCGCCTTCAGGCCGATGCGCTGCCCCTTTACGATCACGGACATGGTCGGTTCATCCAGCGCAAAATTTCCGGGAGAGACCGGCTGTTCCTCCTTTATGATCGCCGCCGGCGGATTTTCCAGAGTCATCAGCTGCCGCAGTTCTTCCGCCTTTTTCAGCTGGATCTTGACCTTTGCCAGCAGTACCGCCAGGCTGTATGGTTTCTTGACATAATCATCTCCGCCGATGCTTAAGGCGATCAGCACATCATCATCGCTCTGTCTTGCGCTGATAAACAGGATCGGAAGCTTGTACTCCTCGCGGACTTTCTTGCATACGTCAAAACCGGAACCGTCTCCCAGATTGATATCCAGCAGGATCAGATCCACATCGTTCTGTTCCAGAAAATCAAAACAAGACGCAGCACTTTCCACATACTGCGTCTTTACATCAAACATCTCGAAATACTCGGCCGTCATCCTGGCCAGTTCGATCTCGTCATCCACGATCAGACAATCGTAGTGCATAATTCCCCCTCCTGAAAAATCTATGAGGGTATTTTACCAAATTTCAGATATAAAGTCCAATTGTGCTTCCGGCTGATTTTTACTCTTCCGTGATCTGTCCGACCTTCGGGTTCGGACAGATCAGGCAGTCTGCAATTATAATTTGCTTCGCAAATGGCAGACTGCCTTTGATACCATTTCATTTTCGTACGCCTTCAGCAGCAAGTGCTTCAGGCTGATTTTTACTCTTCTGTGATCATCTCAACCGGGATCAGGCGTTTTACCTTGAGACCTTCGAAACCGGCGGTCAGGACCGCGATCAGAAGGATGCCCGCTACGGTCAGGAACATCCAGATCGGCGAGATCTGAAAAGCGATGTCGTTCATCTCAAAGAGAGAGAATGCCGCGCTGACCGCTCTTTTTCCGAGCTCCTGCGACAGAACTACACCGATCAGTGTGCCGCAGGCAATGGCCGGAAGATTGGAGAGCATGATCTGCGTTACCAGTTCGCGGGTCGTCTGCCCCAGCGCTTTGCTGACCCCCATATTGTGCCACTCTTTGCTGATCTTGGCCCGGATGACCAGCGCCTCCACAAAGATCACGACAAAGATGGTGATGAACACGATGACGATGCACAGCATCCTGGTCGCCATCACGACCGAATCCACCGTCCCGCTGATAAATCCCTGCATATCCGTCACAGTGATATCGTAGCCTTCCTCATCCGCCATTGTAAGGATCTCTCTTTCCAGTGTGCGGTATGAGATCGGGTCTTTCGCATACACATAGAATGCAGGATGCGGCTCCGACGGATAGATTTTTTTGATCCCGTCCAGCGTGATGATCATCATGCGTCCCATATTCTGCAGCGCCTGATTGATCCCAACTACCATATAATCTGCTTCATTTTCCGAATACTTGAGCGTGATCACATCACCGACGCGAAGGTTTAAGTCCTTAGCAATACCGGTGCTGATCATCACTTCATTGTCACTCTCCGGGATCCTTCCTTCCACTACCTTGGTCGCTCTCGTATTTTTCACATCATCATACGCGGATGTACTGACATTCATTTCACGGTCGCCTTTTACCACCGTCGGCGAATAATTGGTAATAGCCAGTACGGAGTCTACACTGTCCAGCTGCCGCATCGCATCGCCCAGTTCCCCGTAATCCAGACTGCCGCTATTATCATCTACCATTGCCGTCCCCACTTCGACACTCATGATATCCATGATCTTGTTCGGATCCGTCCCAAAGTTCTCATACATACCGAAGCCTACCAGCGTGGATACCGCAAGCAGCGTTACGATAAAGACCATCAATATGTTTCTGCCCAGTCCGCCAAAGGTATCTTTCAGCGCCAGTACCACCGGGATGGGAAAAGGACTCTTTTCAAACGGAAAGAAATTCTTCCGGAAATTGTGCGTATTGATCCCGCCTCGCAGCGCATCCAGAACGCTGACCTTTTTATAAGACCGGCTGACCATTCTGGCCACCAATACGATCAGCAATACGATGCCGAACACCGTCCCGGCTGCAGTCACATAATCGGCCGGCTGGTTCCAGGACAGCCCCAGCACCAGGCTGATGATATTGCCGAAGGAAGCAAACGTCAGGATCCCCGTCACAACGCCCAGAATACTGCCGATGGCTGCCACGATCGCGATCTGCAGCGTAAGCGCCCAGCGAAGCTCACTCACTGTATAGCCGCAGGCTTCCAGGATACCGGTATTCTTCATATTCTTTCGGATAAAATTGCCGATACTGAAGGAAATGATCACAATGGCGATCGCCAGGATCAGCACTGCAAAGATCAGGATCAGGGCGATGATAATCAACGGAAGGAACGAAGATCCGCCCTTCATCATATCCCAGTTGATCAGCAGATACCCGAAAGAACCCTCACCGTTATATTTGGCGCGCTCATCTTTATAGATATCCTCGATCTCTTTTTCCAGATCCGACGTCAGATAACCGGCCTTCCTGTCTGCTGCGCTGAGACGTCCTTTAAAAATGTTTTCTCTTGTCACCACATTCGGGTGCTCATCCGCCAGTTCATCCATCACATCCCGGTGCAGGCAGATGCAGTACACCGAAATATTGATCGTAGAGCAGAAATACGGATCCTGCAGATAACCGGCCACGGTGAAATCATAGACGTCATCCTCCAGCTTCAGCTGCAGCACATCCCCGACAGTAAAGACACCTTTCATATTGTAGGGAATGAGCACTTCACGGGGAAGCAGATTCCGCTCCGGCCTTTCAATATTCATAATGCTTTTTTCTTCATCAAAAGCCTCTACGAAAAAATTGTAGGAATTAAAGTCCCTCTCACCTTTTTTCCGGAACTTTGCGATCATATCCAGCTGCGGTGTCACTTCATACTCGGCGATATGCTCGTTTTCCTCAAATGCCTTCTCCGAGATCCGGCGGGCAGCCGTAGTATCGGAAGTATAGAGCATCACATCCGCGCCGTTGATCTCCTCAAATTTCGCATCCAGCACATTTCCGATGCCGGTCATAGCGGACACGCAGTCAAAGAGCATCAGCGCTGCCAGAAAGGTCAGGAGCAGGAAGGTGATCATATCACCCTACTGTTTTTTCATATTATTTTTTGCAATGACAAATAATCGATACATGTTCTTCCTCTATTTTACCAGCCCTGTGCCTGCAGGAAATCTTTCAGTTTCTTATGCCGTTCTTTCGCTTCTTCGATGTTGGGATTGCTTTCATCTTTGTAGTCACCGATATACGGTCCCAGATCACAGATATCCGAGATCACACCGTCCGCCAGATATATGATGCGGTTGCCGCGTTCTGCCGCCGCTACCGTATGCGTTACCATCACGATACTCTGTCCGTCCTGGTTCAGTTCCGTAAAGATATCCAGCACATTGGTAGTATTCTGCGAATTCAATGCGCCGGTCGGCTCATCCGCAAAGAGCACCTCCGGCCGGTTGATCACGCCACGCACCACTGCAACACGCTGCTGCATACCACCGGAGAGCTGCGACGGAAACTTTCTTGCATCCGACTCGCTGATCTCCACGCGTCCCAGCAGTTCCTTCGCGCGCTTCGCCAGTTCCCTGCGGTTTTTGGATTTTAGCAGCCCGCTGATCATCACATTGTCCAGCGCGCTCATGGAGTCGTTTAAGTAATTCTGCTGAAACACAAAGCCCGCGTGATTTCTGCGGAACAGCGCCAGTCTGTCATTGGAATACTTCGCGATCTCGATCCCGTCGGCGCCTTTCTTTTTCTTCGGATCATCCACGTAATAGGTGATCGAGCCCAGCGTCGGCCGGTCCATCCCGGAGAGCGCATAGAGCAGTGTACTCTTGCCGGATCCGGAGTTTCCCATGACTACGGTGAAATCTCCCTTATAGATATCCAGATTCAGATTTTTCAGCACGTGCTGCTGTACGGATTCATTCGAAAATGTCTTCGAAAGATCTTTTGCTGTTATGATTTTTACCTTTTCCATTTTGTTTTCCTTAATTAAATGATCTTTACTGTCTGCCCCGCCATATCCTGATAGGTCTCACCGTCAATGATGATCTGTGTTCCGGATGCCAGGCCTGCGCCTTCCACTACCGTTTCACGCTTTCCTTTGTAGATCACATCGATCTTTTCCATCCCTATTGTACCACCTTCTTCCCCCATCGTAACCGTCAGGATGTAGCTGTCGCCGTTTTCATCTGTATAAACTGCCTCATTCGGTACGGTCAGACAGTCTTTCTTCTCATAAGCCACAAAGGATACCTTTGTATTCATTCCCACGCGGATCCGGCTGTCCGGATCTGTGATATCCAGGGTCACCTTGTAGTCCGCATCTTTGCCGGAAGTATCGGTTTCGCCTGCGGCATTCTTATACGCTGTTTCGGAGATCTGCGTTACACGGCCTTCGTATACATCGGAGCTGTCGGATTTGGTCGTCACATCCGCAACCATTCCTCGATCCACGTGGTTGATATCTTTTTCCGATACTCTGGCCGTCAGGATCAGGTCCTGTGTATCTTCGATCACAAACAGCACACCGGTGGAATTCTCACCTTCTTTGATATTTACGGCAGTAATGGTTCCGGAAGCTTCTGCCAGGATCTGTGCATCCAGCAGATCGTCCTGCAGCTGTGCCAGACGAAGTTCTTCGACACTCACATCACCGGAACGCATTGCCTGACTGATCGCATCTGCGCTGGCCTGCTTTGCATTTTCCAGATCCCGTACCGTTGCCTGATAAGCTGCTACCGAACTCAGATAACGCTCCATTGCATCATCCACTTCTTTTGCGTAAGCTGCCAGCTGAAGATCGCTCTGTCGTGCCACATTTTCCCTGCGCTGTACCGCCTGCACATAGGCCAGATTTGCACTGTCTACCGCATCCTCCGCCTGTTCTTTCTGTACTTCCGTCACGTAATCCTTGCCATCCATTTCGTACTGCATCGATTGCGCCTGCTGGATCGAGGTTGCTGCCTGCTTTACCGCCTGATCCGCTGCGGTCAGGGTCGGATCCATTCCCATATTTACGGATTCTTTGTAATTTGCATATTGGATCTGTGCCGCTTCACAAAGTTCTCTGGCCTGCTCCGCATTTGCCAGCGCTGCCACCAGGTTGGTATCCGTTCCGTTGGTGATCCCCTCTACATAAGTATTGTACTGACGTTTTGCAGCGGATACCGTGGTAGATGCATTTCTCTGTGTCACATCCATGGATGCCTGCTGCATCGCGATCTCTTTTTCGATGGATTCGGTATCCAGCACACAGAGCAGATCGCCGGCCTGTACGTGATCCCCTTCCTTCACCAGCACATCCTTTGCCGGAAGTGTCAGCGCAGAATATACATAATGCGGTTCTGCGCATTCTACGGTACCGTCTGCGTTAAACTTCTCGCGGAAATCACCGCTCTGAAGCGTGGTGATCATTCCTGCGGATAAGCCCTCTTCCTTACCGCAGCCGGTAGTCAGTACTGCCATCCATACCATTCCGGCCGCCATCATTGTTCTCACAAGATTGTTATTCTTCATAATCTTCACTCCTCAAAAAAGACTTCTGTGGTCTGTTGCTGATGATAATATACAACAGCCGTCCACAGAAGTCTTAATCTGATCCTTTTTTATTCCTTAATTATTCCTTAAATCGATTCCTTATCCGGGTTCTCGTCTTCTTCCTGCTGCGGCGCTTTCTCCGCGGATGTTTCAAACTTCTTAAAAAGGCCGTTATAAAGGGCTGCGCGGAAATAGCCCGGCAACGAAAAACAGAATACGACCAAAAACGGCGTGGCATCCCACTGCCAAAACCACATAAACGCTACCGGAAGAAGAAACAGCATCGCATTTGCAATGGTACGCAGGTATCCCATCCCGACAACCATCAGGGTAAATGCCATCTTAATGGTACCGCGGATCGTATTGTGATAGCGGGACAGCACCGGAAACACATACAGTGCTGCCAATACAAGAATGATCGCGACTCCATAAAGCAGGATCAGAAGATAAGAAGATAAAGCATTCTTGCTTGATAAGATCAGTAACCAGTCCGCGCATAAAAGCGCGCCCACACCGATCATACCGATCCAGATAAAGATCCCCTGCAGCAGATTCTGTTTGAAGGCATGAAAAAAGGACTTTACGATATACCCTTCTTCATTCCGCACCATCTTGGTCAGCACATAATGCATCGCCGTAAAGGATGCCCCCGCCGTCACAACAGGGATACAGCAGATGATCGTCAGCAGGTTCAGTATCATCAGGTCCGCCATCGTACTCAGAAAGCGTATGAACGGACTATCCATTTGCAAAAACTTCATAGAATAAATATTTCCCTTCTTACTGCGTCTTGTAGCAGTTCCTTAATCTTTCACAGATTTTATATTATATCACATACGGCGGGAGTTGGGAAATTGCAAAACAATTTCCTGCAGCTAAAAAGGCGCCGGCTTTTCAGCCGACGCCCCTTCATTTCATAATTTTCGCTGTCAGAAATTATTTCTTCCAAGCATCGTACTGGGACTGGAACTCAGCAAGTACATCCTGATAACCTGCTTCATCCAGTGCGGACTGATACTCTGCGATGAAAGCATCTACATCTGCCTCAGGTACGCCACCGTTCTCAAGAACGAATCCGTACTGCTCAAACAGGTTTGCGCAAGCGGTATACTTATCTTCTACCGGAGTCTTGTCAAAACGGAAACCTGCTGCCGGTGAGGTCTTAGCGCCACCGTTGAAATCCTTGTACAGATCAGCCTTGTTTGCCGGCTCATTGTCAAGCGGAGTTACAACAGTTGCGGAAGCGGACTCCCACATAGAGTGGTTGTACTTATCGGAGTGCTGGGTTACCTGATGATTTGCATCATACTCGTAATCCTCGCCCTCGATACCGAAAGTGTACATATCTGCCAGAGTGCTGTCGGTGTAGAGCAGGCCAAGGAAATCAACACAAGCCTGAGCCTCTTCCGGAGTACAGGTAGCTGCTACTGCGAAGCAGGAACCAAGAGCAGAAGTGGAGTGTGCCCATCTGTCGGTAGCCTTTGTCATGGAAACGTCCTGGCCGTAACGAGCATCTGCTTCGTCATTTACCGGGATATCGGTCCACCATGTGATCGCCCAATCCTGTGTCTGGGTTGTGGTATCGGTCGTGGTCTTGGTCAGGTCATCCTCGGAAAGGTAACCTTCCTCTGCCCACTTGCCCATCAGCTTTGCAAACTCTGCATACTGCGGTGTCAGAATGGTATCTACTACTTCGTTGGTCTTCTTGTCTACTGCAAAGAAGTTGGTAGCAGAATCTGCGGTGAAGAAATCAAAATCATCAATGTACCATCTGTAGAACATCGGTGTCTTCTGGGTCAGGTACGGATACTTGAGGCCTGCGCCCTTTGCATCTGCCAGCATCGGCTCGATGTCAGCCAGTTTCTTTACGCTGCTGATATCCCATCCGAACTGGTCTACCAGATCCTGACGGAACATAAAGTCATAACCTTCCACATTGTCCTTGTAAACCGGGACAAAGAAGATCTTGCCGTCGTACTTGGTTGCTTCCCACTGTCCTTCATCCATGGATGAATACAGTTTGGAACCTGCAACCAGATCCGTCAGATCATATACGGCGTTCGCTGCAAACAGATCGTTGGTGCCGATCGTGGATTCCCAGGATGCCGTCCAGAGAAGGTCTACTTCCTTGTTGTTGATCGCAAGGTTTGCCTTGTCTTCGTACTCGGAAGCGATATCGTGCAGAACGATCTGAACCTGGATCTTGTCTGCGATGTATGCGTTGATCGCATCCTGTACCTTCTGTACCTGAGCATCATCTACTGCGCCAAGGTTGAATGTACGTCTGTACACATCGATCACTACAGCGCCGCTGTCAGAAACTACGGTCTCACCGCCTCCGTTGGAACCATTGCCACCATCGCCACCATTGCCGCCGTTGTTGACAGCACCGCCATTGCCGCCGTTGCCGCCACCGTTTCCGCATGCTGCCATGGAAACGGTCATCACACCTGCAAGGATCGCAGATGCAACTCTGTTGAATCTTTTCATAGATATTTCCTCCTTTTAATGTATATATTCCCGGAGACGGACCCTGTGCCCGCTCCTGAATACCGATAGTAATTCCCGATCAGCCCTTTACGGAACCGACGGTCAGACCTTTGATAAAGTACTTCTGGAAGAACGGATAAGCGATCATGATCGGGCCGATGACTACGATAACCGTTGCCATAGTTGCCGAGTTCTGCGGGATCGCGCCACCCATTGCCGCTCTTGCGGAAGCCGGTACGTTGTTGTTATTGAGCAGGAACTGGATGCTCTTCTGAATGTTTACCAGAAGCAGCTGCAGCGGCTTCTTGGAGTTGGTATCGATGTAAAGCAATGCGTTCTGCCAGTCATTCCAGTATGCGGTAGCCATCATAAATCCGACTGCTGCCAGTGCAGGCTTGAGCAGCGGAAGTGTAATGCTGAAGAACGTCCTGTACTCGCCGGCGCCGTCGATCTTCGCCGCTTCCATCAACTCCTGCGGAATGCTGTTTGCGATATACGTTCGTAAGATGATAACGTTCATCGTCGTCACACACAACGGCAGGATCAGAAGAAGCAGGCTGTCCTTCAGATGATATACCGAGGTAAAGATGATATATCCGGAAAGCTGTCCGCCGTTGAAAAGCATCGGGATCAAAAGGTAGATCGATAAAAACTTGGACAGGCGGAAGCCCTTACGGCTGATGGAATATGCATACATACTCATAATGAGCAGTCCGAGCAGTGTACCCGTCACCGTTACAAATATGGTAACCGCATAAGAAGTAAACAGCTGCTTACCGTATTTGAACACTGCATTCATACCGTCCATGGACCACTTCTCCGGGAAGAAGGAAAATCCATGCTGGGTAATGTAGATCTCATCCGTAAACGCTGCGATAAATACCAGGATCACAGGCGCAAAACAGAATACGGTGAACAGGAACAGTAATGCGAGCAGGATGATCTGTCCGACCGTCATCTTTTCTTTTTTGGAAGGCAACAGGTCCGCATTCTTTTTGATCTTTTTCTTAGGTGCCTGTTCCTCTTCGGTTATTTCCTTTTCAGAAGATACCGCTGCGGTATTTTCTTTAGCCATCTCTTTTTCCTCCATCCGTTTTAGAATAATGCATTATCCGGTTCGATCTTCTTAACCGTCCAGTTTGCAAAGAGCATCAACAGCAAACCGATGATCGACTGGAAGAAGGATGTAGCCGCAGTGAATCCAAAATTGGAATTCTTAAAGATCGAATGCAATACGTATGAGTCAATAACTTGTGTGGTATCATAGAGAACACCGCTGTCTCTGGTTACCTGATAGAACAGACCGGTATCGGATCTCATGATATTACCCACGGAAAGAAGCAGCATAACGGTGATCATCGGGATCAGGGCCGGCAGCGTGATATGCCAGATCTTCTGCCAGCGGTTTGCGCCATCGATCTCTGCTGCTTCATACAGCTCGGTATCGATACCTGCCAGAACGGACATATACAGAACCGAACCGTAACCGGTATCTTTCCAGATCTTAACAACCGTCAGGATCGCCGGCCAGAGCTTCTTATTGGTATAGAAACTTGTGCTGGTTCCCAGCATATTGTTGATCAGACCGGTATCTTTGCTGATAAACGCGTATACGATGAACTGTACGGCCGCATAGGAAATAAAAACCGGAATGATCATCAGCGTCTGCATTACTTTGGTTGATTTTTTGAAAATACACTGATCGATCGCGACAGCAAGAGCAACATTTAAAAAGGTTCCGATCGCAGTGAAAATGACGTAGTAGAAAAGTGTATTGCCGGTGATGCTTAAGAAAGTTGCCTTGGATGCGATCAGGAACTTGAAATTGTCCAGACCGCAGAACGGGCTTCCGTAGATTCCCAATCTGGAATCAAAATTCTTGAACGCAAGAACAAGACCGGTCATCGGCACATACATGATAAAGAGCAATACCAGAAAAGCAGGCAAAGCCAAAACCACGTGTGCCCTGTGTTTCCACGTGTTGTGCATAAACTCCTTCATAATTTTCCCTTCCCTTTCAACAGATCAACTGTTTTTTCAGGTGAAAGCCTTTTCACCCAACAGTTTATAATATATATAAATTTAACTATGGGCGCAACCGATTTTTCTTTTTTTTGTGCAATAATCACGTTTTTGTGTAGTTTTTAACGAATAGGCTTTATTGAGATTGTTGAAAATGACGAATGTAAGCGTTTGAAATGTTTTCTTTTTGTTATACAGCGCATCCCCCGGGAGGGCTTTTGGCTCCGGAAAATTTCAGAGCGTTTTTCCTATAAAATCAAAATAGCGTTCTGCTTGCAGAACGCTTGCGCCGAGCGCGGTTGCGTCAGCAACATATTCCTTACGCGCGAGTGCGCATCCCCCGGAGGGCTTTTTTGCTATAGGAAATTGTAGAGCAATTTCCTATAGCAAAAAAAGGCCGCCTGCAAACGCAGACGACCAAATAGAGATTTCTTAAATCAAACTTCAAATAACCGCATCAGATCTTCGTACGTCTCCGCGCGGCGGATGCACTTCAGCTCACCATCGGAAGTAACCAGCACCTCTGCGGGACGTGGTCTGGAATTGTAGGTGGAGCACATCGCATATCCGTAAGCGCCGGCATCGAGCACTGCTGCCAGATCCCCTTTCTGTGCCACCGGAAGCATACGGTTCCTTGCCAGCAGGTCGCCGGATTCACAGATGTTACCGGTCACGGTCTGCTCTTCCATATTCTCACGGGCAACGATCTCATTGCCGCGGATAAATTCGATATCATGCCAGGAATCATACATGGACGGACGTACCAGCACATTCATACCAATATCGGTTCCTACATATTTGACGCCGGAATTCTGCTTGGTAGAGTGCACACGGCCCAGCAGGATGCAGCTCTCCGCCACAACAAATCTTCCCGGCTCCGTCTTGAACAGCGGCGCATAACCGTACTCTTTCACAAAATCGTCGATCAGCAGTTCAAAATCCTTTTTGAAAGACTCCATCGGGAAATCTTTCTCATCATCCAGCTTGTGATACGGAATACCATAACCGCCACCGAAATCGATGAACTCCAAATCCTTAAATTTCATTGCGATCCGCAGGAAATTCTTTACTGCTGCCAGAAACGGTTCCGGATCCATAAAGAGGGAACCTACATGCTGGTTGATCCCGGCGATGGTCAGGTCATACTTTGCCGCAATGTCAAAGATCCGGTCAATGTCTTCTTCTGCGATGGCAAACTTGGTCTTCTTTCCTGCCGTTACCACCTTTTCGTGATGTCCGGCACCTACGCCCGGGTTGATGCGGACCGCGCATTTGCCACCCTTATTGATCTCACCGAACTGCTCTAACTGGCTAAGGGAATCAATGCTGACCATAATTTCATGATCGATGGCAAACTGCATCTCCTCTGCAGATACGTTGTTGGATACAAAGAAGATCTTTTCCGCCGGGAAGCCTGCATCCAGAAGGATACGCATCTCGCCGACACTCATAGCATCTGCGTACAGCCCTTCCGACAGAGCAATCTTTAAAATATTGATATTGGTATTTGCCTTAATAGAATAATTGGAATGAAACTCGTACTTCGTAATGATCTTGCTGACCTTGCGCATACGGTCTCTTAAGATATCCTCATTGTACACGTACACAGGGGTACCGTACTTTGCAACAATGTCTTCCGGCTTATTGCCCTTGAAAAAATCTACCGCTTTAATAAATGATTCCATAGTTTTATCCTCACTTTATATAAGTATTACAACGTAACTGTTCAGAAACTTACGTTCTTCCCGTTACCATTTTCACACTATAACATAAACAGTACGCAAACGCCAATCTTTTTTGCAGCAAACAGGGCAGCCCGCTATAAAGAAATAAAAAATCCCCACAAAACCATTCCCGACCGCTTTGTGGGGATTTCTCCATAATCTGTTTATACTATTTTATCCGGTTTCCCGGGATGTCCCGCATCGAGAAATACTGCCGCTTCTCGATCATCTCTTCCTTCGTCTCCAGACACTCCTTGATCACATTGCTGATGTCCAGGAATTCATTGACCAGATCGGGATCAAACTGGGTACCGCTGTTCGCTGCGATGTAGGCCATCGTCTTCTCGTGTGAGATTGGTTCTTTGTACGGCCGCTTGGAAGTCATCGCATCGTATACATCCACGATCGCCATGATCCTGGCCAGCAGCGGGATCTCCTTCCCCTTCAGCCCGTAGGGATAACCAGACCCATCCCACCTTTCATGATGAGATTTGGAGATCTCACTGGCGATATGGGCAAACTCCGGATCCGGGATCCGTTTCTCCAGATAATCAAAGAGCTCGCCTCCGATCACCGAATGGAGTTTCATATCATCAAACTCATCTGACGACAGGGATGCCGGTTTCTGTAAAACCGCGTCACGGATCGCGATCTTGCCCACATCGTGAAGCGGCGCGCTGCGGCATGCCTTCTTTACCACGGAAGGCGGCAGATATTCCTTATACTTTGCCATCTCTTTCAGATGACTGATAAACACCGAGAAATAAAGCGAAGTGTTCTTGAGATGCACACCGGTCACGCCATCCCTGGACTCTACAAGTCCCGCAAAGGAAACCGCGATCAGATCATACATCTGCTCCATTTCCGCGACTTTTTTCTCAACGCTCTCTTCCAGATTCTTCTGGTACTGTGAGAGCTCGATCTGCGTCTCGATACGTTTCTTCATTACCATCGGCACAAACGGCTTGGTAATGTAATCCACGATCCCCAGCTGGAAACCTTCCACTTCTGCCTCCGGGCTGGTATCGGCGGTCAGGAAGATCACCGGGATGTTCTTATATGCCGGGATGGATTTCAGCTTTTTGAGCATCTCCATACCGTTCATCTCCGGCATGACCACATCCAGAAGAATCAGATCCGGCTCCAGTTCCTTCAGCATCTCAAAGGCTTTTGCGGCAGAATCGGCCTCATACAGATCATAGGTATCCTCCAGCACGTTACGTGCCGTTGCATGGTTTAAGGATACATCGTCGACCATTAGGATTTTTTTCCTGTCCCCCATATCCGTTCCCCCAATCCTTCACTATTTATTTATTTTATCAAAAAATGAAATATATTACAACGAAAACAAACTAATTATAAAAAATAGCAAAAAAATATTTTGAAGATAAAAGAGCGCACCTCCGTGTCGGAGATGCGCCCTTGTGCGCTCGCAATGACTATGAACTTATTCAAACCGCCAGTCTACTACCTCGTATCCTTCCCCATAGAACGTGAAGTATACATCCTGCAGTCCGGTAATGCTCTGGTCCAGCTCTGCTTCGATCACGGTCGTTTCGTTTTCCTCCGCCTTTACCGGGATGTAACCGGCCACATCGCCGTTTGCTGCCTTGGTACTCACACGGATCGCACCTTCCTGTCCGTTGGTCTTTACCGTAGCGATCACCTTCTTCGCACCGGTGCTTCCGAAATCCACGCCCTGCAGTTTCACAAAATCGCCGCTGTTGATCGCAGTCAAAAGCATGTTTCCGCAGCCGCATTCTTTGCTCACTTCATCGGCCGGCGCAGTGTCTACGCCGCCCATTACCGCAAAGGTTGCCGCATTGATCGTCTGATACGGATCCATCGTACCCACCTGTTTTCTCGTATCGTTCGTCATCGGGATATCGCCGATCGTACCGTCCTCACCCATCGTAAACTCTTCGATACTGGTGGAACGATAGCCATGCAGGATGCCCTGTGCCTTCTCCAGCATACGGGTATGATACGTGATATACCACTGATCCTTGAATTGGAAGATCGCGTGGTGATTGTTTCCGCCTACCTGATAGTAATAACCCGGGTTCTTCAGGATCCGCTCTTTAAAGGTAAACGGCCCCAGCGGGTTCTTGCTTTCCATCACGCAGATCTCGCCGTTTTCAAATCCGTATTCCTTCGTACCTTCCTCATCCACATTGAAATTGCTGCAGTAGGTATAGTAATAGGTATCGTTGTATTTATGGATACCGGAATCCTCAAACAGGTACGGCGCATCGATCACCTGCGGCACATCCACCAGGCTCATCATATCATCCCCCAGCTGAGCACATCTTCCGGTCATCGGATGGGATGCTTTGCCCTGCGGTACGCCGCCGCCGAAATAGATGTATGCCTTTCCGTCATCGTCTACCAGCACCGCCGGGTCAAAGAGCCATTCCACGTTGCCGCAGTTTTCCATATCCCTGCGGATCAGACCCTTGCCCAGTTCATCACGGAACGGTCCCACCGGACTGTCCGCGCATACCACACCGATGCCGCCGCCGTTATCCGCAAAATACAGGAAGAACTTCGGCTTGCCGTCGATCATCTTCCACGCTGCAGCCGGTGCCCAGGAGTTCTTTGCCCAGGTTGCCACACCATCTTTGCCGGCCACCTTGATCTCGCCATGATCCGTAAAATTAATCATATCCTTTGTGGATACCACATAAATGCTGGCGATCTTGCTGTAACTGTTCTCCTTGATCTCCTTTGCCGCATTGTACTCATAAGCATCTGCGGTCATATAGAAGTACACGGTATCCTCATATACCATCGCAAACGGATCCGCTCCGTAATGCTGTTCAATGATGGGATTGTTGTTCTGTACACCTTTGTAGCTCTTTGCAAGCTCCAGGCCCCCGAATAATTTCGCATAATCCATCTCTTCTTCCTCCTCTGCTGTATTATTTGATATTTCTCCGGCATCCTCTGCCTTTGTCGGTTCCGTTACCACCTCCGGTACAGCGGTCTGCGCGTTCTGCTGCCCGCAGGCCGCAAGCCCCAGCGTTCCTGCCAGCGCCATGCCGCAGATCATCCTGCCCGTCGATAAATGTCTTCTTTTCAAACGCATGCCTCCGTATGATCCTGTTCGTTAATGGAACGAAAGCACCTTTTCATAGTCATAACCACGATCCGGTGTGGCGTTCCGTCTGGTCAGAGTAAAGTATACTACACCGTTTCTCCGGATGACTATGCTCACATTTGCCATCTTATCTTCAATAATTGCGATACTGCTGCCCACCAGTGGCTTCGCGGCGCTCCGGAGCAGTTCCGTCTCTGCCGCTGTCGGATATGCCGGCTCCCCGATATCGTGCCACAGTTTCAGCGGATTGCAGGTGGTCTCGTCCACGGTCCTGGTGACCAGCGAATACTCACCGTCTTCCGTTACCGGGATCACCAGTTCTTTTACAAAATCCTCTTCATCGATATTCCAGAGGATCCCGGCATAGCCCGTATCCTTCTTTACGATCACCGCTTTGTCGTCCCGGTACACGCAGTCGCTGCCAAACTGCTTCAGCTGTTTATAGAAATAAAAGGTCCAGAAGGTCGGCTTGGGGATATTTCCATGCGCCACCATACCAAATCCGCCGTGGAAGAGTGAATTCGGTACCCCCTGCTCCTCAAATACATCACCGAAGGTCCAATAGGAATAGCCGTAGTTCACATCCCCCAGCCCCGACAGCTGTCTTGCCAGATACGCCGCATTCAGGTTTGTATCATGGATCACGCCCTTCGGTGTATAGGACGTGCTGAATTCCGAAAGGAAGATCGGCAGTCCCTTAAACTCCTCAAACGAATCCACGATATCCCGCGTGGACTGCAGGTTTGCAAAACGCATCTCCTGGTCTTCCAGTTTGGAATAGTCATAATGTCCGATCCTCTCCGGAAACTCCACAGTGTAATGATGCCGCGTGATCGTATCCGGCCGGATCCCTTCCTTCCGGCAGAACTGCAGGAACGCTTCGATCCATTCCGCATCCCGCACACCGCAGATGGCGGGACCACCCACATGAAAACGTGCATCATAGGACTTGATCGCCAGGAAAGTTTCCTTAAACAGTTTGAAGTACTCGTCCATATCGGCCTTGTACCAGAAGCCCGGCAGGTTCGGCTCATTCCATACTTCAATAGGCCAGCCGGTCACCTCTTCCTCACCGTAACGCGCCTTCAGATGCTGCAGCAGCGCGATCACCATATCCGTCCACTTTCCGTAATCCTTGGGGGGTGTGGTATTTCCCTTCCAGTAAAAGATCGTCTGGGTGCCGCTTGCCAGCTGTCCCGGCATAAAGCCCAGTTCCAGATACGGCCGGATCCCCAGTTTCAGATAGGCATCAAATATACGGTCGATGTAGGTATAGTTGTATTCGACTTTGGTTTCGCCGTTTTCTTCATATTCATGATAAATGGATACATCATCCGAAAAAAGGCCATGTCCGCGGATGAACGAAAAGCCGATCATCTCCTGGACATAAGCCAGTTCCTTAAGATATTCCTCCGTCAGCGCCAGGCCGAGCCGTCCGGTACCGACACAATAATCCACACGGTTGTTAAATACCGCCCTGTTTTCCGGATCTACCGTGATCTTTTCTTTCTTCATAGAACCCCCTTCCTTTTTCAGGAACCGTTACCAAATCGAAAACTGAATTATCAACAGTCCCTTAGAAGTATAACATATCGTCCGCCGGTTGTCATTTCCCCTTCCCGTATGGAAGCCTCCGGCATTCAGTGCTTTCTGGTGTATACCGTCCGGGTAAATTCCACCTCATCGCCGCCGGTCTCCCCGACTTCCCTTTCAAATTCATCCGCATCAAATTCCGGAAAGAAGACATCCCCGTCTTCCACGATCAGATCCACTTCCGTGATATACATCTTATCCACAAACGGAATGGCTTCTTTGTACAGCCCGTATCCGCCCGAGATATAGATGTCCTTATCTCCTGCCAGTTCGACCGCCTCCTGCACGGAAGCTGCCGTGAGCAGGTTTTCCCCTTCAAACTTTTTCGTTTTCGATACAATGATATTCAAGCGGTTCGGCAGGGGATGCCCGATCTCTTCGTAGGACTTTCTGCCCATGACCACGACATTGCCCGTAGTCAGTTCCTTAAACTGTTTCTGTTCTCCTTTGATCCTCCAGGGAATCTGTCCGTTCTTTCCGATCACGTTATTCTTTGAACGCGCTACGATCAAACCAACCATCTTTCCGATCTCCTCTCCGCTTCCTTTTTATTCTTCAGTATCCGCATTTTTCTGTGACATTTCCTTTTTCAAAACTGCCTTCAGTTTTTTTGTCTGTGCATACAGGGCAAATGAGATCCCGACCGCCGCAAGCGCGATGAGCAGACAGGGATAAAGCACCGGCCGCAGGAGCTCGGCATATTCATACGGATCAAAGATCTTATCCACATTGGTAAGTTTAAAGGAATACCAGACCCAGTAACCGGTGGAGATCAATGCCGTGATCCACAGGCATATACGGATGATAAACAGGATCTCTATCTTTGTTTTTGTTTTCATCGGCACCTCATTGCGCTGCTTTATAAATGAGCGTTCCGCAGGCGGAACGCTCAAAAACTTGCGGATTTTGTTTATCCGCGGTTTCCGTACATCTTTTCATAATAATTCCGGTATTCGCCGGAAACGATCGGTTCCCACCAATCCTTGTTGTCTAGATACCACTTGATCGTCTTCTTGATACCGTCCGCAAACTTCGTCTCCGGAAGCCAGCCCAGCTCGCTGTGGATCTTGGTCGGGTCGATCGCATAACGCATATCATGTCCTTTACGGTCGGTCACATAGGTGATCAGACTTTCCGGCTTGCCCAGTTCCTTGCAGATCAGCTTCACGATATCGATGTTCTTCATCTCGTTGTGTCCGCCGATATTGTATACCTCACCGACGCGTCCTTTGTGGATCACCAGATCGATCGCCTTGCAGTGATCTTCCACATACAGCCAGTCTCTTACGTTCAGACCTTCCCCGTAAACCGGAAGCGGCTTGTCATGCAATGCATTGATCACCATCAGCGGGATCAGTTTCTCCGGGAAATGATACGGACCGTAGTTGTTGGAGCAGCGGCTGATGGTCACCGGCAATCCGAAGGTTCTGTGATATGCCAGCACCAGAAGGTCTGCGCCTGCCTTGGAAGAACTGTACGGGCTGCTGGTATGGATCGGTGTCTCTTCGGTAAAGAACAGATCCGGGCGGTCCAGCGGAAGATCACCGTATACTTCGTCGGTCGATACCTGATGATAACGCTGAATGCCGTACTTTCTGCAGGCATCCATCAATACGGAAGTACCCATGATGTTGGTCTCCAGGAAGATCCCCGGATTCTCAATGGAACGGTCTACGTGGCTCTCTGCCGCAAAGTTTACCACCATATCCGGATGCTCTTCCTCGAAAAGTTTATATACCGCTTCCCTGTCCGTGATGCTTTCCTTTACAAAGCGGAAATTCGGATTGTCCATAACGGAAGCCAGTGTGGAAAGATTTCCCGCATAGGTCAGGCAGTCCAGACAAACGACGCGATAGTCCGGATACTTGTTCAGCATATGGAAAACAAAGTTACTGCCGATAAAACCTGCGCCGCCTGTTACGATAATTGTCATTGTAGTATCTCCTTTCATAGATCTGACAGATTGCATTGTCCGTGTTTCGATGATACCACTATACAGGGTGACGTTACGTCACCGTCAAGTATTTTTTTGAAAATTTTTGAAAATTTTTATTTTGCCGCAAACAATCCGGCTTCTTTTGTGATCATAAAGCCCTTTTTTCTGCCGGTCTTCTTTTCCACATAAGCCCGGAATTCCTTATAACGGTCGATGATGTACTGGTTCTGGTTGCCGTGACAGGACATAATGTACTCCAGTAACGGCTCGGGCTTATCCACGACCAGCGCATCCTCATACGTATGCTTTTCTACGATGTCAAAATGTTTCTCCAGTATCCCTGCGCCGTTGTCCAGCCCAAAGATATGATACAGTTCCGTTGCCGCCAGTTCAATCCTGTCATCAAACTCTTTGACCAGTTCCGTGATCTCCCTCATGTGACGGCTGCCGTAGGTACTGGCATACAGTGTCCCTCCGTCCTTTAATACCCGCCGGATCTCTTTTGCCACTTTTCCCGGATCCTCGCAGTAAAACAGCATATGATTGGCGATCACCACGTCAAAGGTATCTTCAGGATACGGGATCTCGTTGCAGTCGAATTCATGAAACGAGATCACTTTTTTCAATGCATCCGTATTGCTTTTCTCCGCAAAGATCGCCCGGGAAGCATCGGCCAGCATGCCTCCGGAGATATCGGATAAAACGATCTTTGTTCCTTTTCCATACGGTATCTTCTCCGCGTTTTCCACCCAGAGTGCGCCGTTTCCGCAGCCGAGTTCCAGGATCTTCATTCCGGATCTCAACTGCATCTGTCTGAACAGCCAGGGAAACCACCCTTCCGGATTTACGGAATAAAGGCGGTGCAGCCGTATCCTCGCGGATACATTGCTTGCATTCTGATACTGCCGGTTTAAGCTGTTCTCCATACTGGTCAGCTCGATGATCCGGAGCATATTGTCCCAGTTCATCTCACTGCCTTCTTCATACAGCGTGAGCGTATCATCGATGGCCTTCTGCACCAGACGCATCTGATCGATCTTGTCCCGGATCAGTGTCTGCTGCAGTTTCAGGGAATCGACCATAAAATTCTGGTCCTCCGCCTTCACCATCAGCTCCTTGATCTCATCCAGCGAAAAACCGAGATATTTATACAGAAGGATCTGCTGCAGTTTTACCAGATCCTCTGCCGTATAGTATCGCGCCCCCGTCGCTTCATTCACGTAACTCGGCTTTAAGATATTCTGTTTATCATAGAATCTTACCGTCCGTACCGATACTTTTGCCATCTTCGCAAAACGTCCGGAGGTTAAAAACTTCTCGTCCATTTTTACGCCTCATCCGTCTGCTTCGCAGCCGCCTTCTTCTCAAGAGAAAGGCATGTATGCAGCTTCCCGACAATTTCCAAATAGTCGGCAATAAATGTTTCTGCGTCTTTCTCGATGAAAGCGGCATCGTTATCTCTTGCGGCAAACTCATGCTTTTTGGCTCTTTCGCTGAACGCTTTCAATCCGACCGTCGCCATGGAACTCTTGACCGCGTGGGCATCGATCCGGTATGCGGCCAGATCATGCTG
>JAFWRC010000021.1 GCA_017508825.1 Lachnospiraceae bacterium | reverse complement strand
CGGGGATGAAGCATTTGAGATCTATGAAGGCTTTGCCCCGAAAGAGGGGGAACAGATTTTTGAGAAAAATGTTAACAGTGCATTTCATGATTCTACCGGTCTGACTTCTTATCTCAAAGAAAAAAATGTAACAAAAGTGATCATCGTCGGACTGCAGACGGACTTTTGTATGGATGCCACGATCAAGAGCGGATTTGAAAAGGGATTCGAAATGATCGTCCCGGCGTACTGCAATTCTACGAAGAGCAGTTCTTATATAGATGCGGAAACGGCATATCGGTTCTATAACGAATTTATGTGGCCGCGCAGATATGCAAACTGCGTATCGGCAGAGGAAGCAGCAGTTATGATGCGGGAATACAGACGACAGGAACCGGAGCCTTCTGCAGAGGATATACGTCCCTGCGGTACACAGGAGATGGAAACGGAGCGGTTACTCCTGCGGAGATTCTGCTATGAGGATGCCGATTCGATGCTCCGAAACTGGGCAGGAGATGCGTATAATCAGAATATGTATGGAGAACCGGCATATCAGACGCCGGAGGCAGTAAAAGGTCTGCTGGATAAATATATCACATCCTACCGTAACGGGCATTGTTATCGCTGGGCAGTGATCGAAAAGGCATCCGGAGAATGCATCGGACAGATCGCGTATTTTCTGGTAGATGCCGGCAATCATTTCGGGGAGATCGAATACTGCATCGGCAAGGCATATCACGGAAACGGATATGCGACAGAAGCCACAAAGGCAGTGATCGGGTACGGTTTTGAAAAGATCAACTTCCATAAAGTGCAGATCTGCGTCCGCCCGTCCAACCTAGCATCCAAGCGGGTGATCGAAAAATGCGGCTTTGAATACGAAGGAATGCTGCGTGATTACTTCTACCGGGAAGATCATTACGAAGGCAGATGTTATTACTCAATTCTAAAGTAAGCACAGGGCTATTTCCAGATAATTATATATTCATAAAGTATATAAAAATGTCTGAAACATCTCATAAGAGACCTATTTCAGACATTTTTAGTGACCATGGGGACGGTTCTTTGGCTGTTTTTGAGCCGAATGAACCGTCCCTGTGGCCTTCTAGCAATATTGTGATAAATATGATAACAGGAGAAGAATTATTCAGATAGTTTCCCGTACACTAAGGAATGGCGGTTGATTTAGTGATCCGCATGATCTCTTCTTCGGATAGTATCCCCTTGTTTATAAGGGCATCTGTCATTCCTTTTTCGAGCATATAATCCACGCCGATCATTTGCATGATCGTAATGGCTTCGATCATCTTTTGGCCGCGCCGTTCTGTAACGGAATACTCCACCCGGAGCGGATAACCGTCATAGGATTTCTTTTCCACCAGCCCGAATTCGATGAGTTCACGCAGCTGCTCCAGGAGCATTTTCTGCGTGATCCCTTCGATCTCCCGTTCCAGTTCGGATAATCCTTTCGGACCGTCCTTCATCTGGTAAAGGATAATGGTCTTCCATTTTCCCTTAATAATATCGTGTACGATCTCTAAAGGGCAGGTATAATCATCTCTGATCTTCACAAATAATCCTCCGTTGTGATAACATGCGCAAAACCATCATTCAAAGATGCCATATATATGGCATGCACGGTTTCGGCATCCATCTTTTTTCCATGATATTTCAAGGCCATGGTAGTACACGCATCTTCGATGAGCGTGACTTCAAATCTATGATCCTGGCAGGCTCTTACGGTAGTGTCCACGCACATATGCGACATCATTCCGGCAACCACAAGATCCGTGATCTCCTTCTCCCGGAGATAATCCAAAAGATCCGTTCCGAGAAAAGAACTCGGTTTTTCTTTTAAAATGATCTTTTCACCATCTATCGGTTTTACCAGTTTGTGAATGCATGACAGCACCTCAAAATTATGTCGGATATGTATTACGGTTTTATTTTCTGCTCGGAACTTTTGGAGCAGTTTTGCGGCATTCTTTGCCGCTTCCACCGGTTTGTGTAAGAGCATCGCGCCGGGGGTAAAATAAATATTCTGAATGTCGATCAAAAGTAACGCTTCTTTTTTCATACCTGTCACCTCCTGAGAAAACAATATACGATTTCTCACGAGATGAACAGTACCCACTTTTTTGTGGGTATGTCTATATTTCCAGGAGCAGATTCACGTAGCCCCCGATCGTATTTTCCAGTTTCTTTATATCCTTCTTCGCAGCAGATGAAAGATCGGCAGACGACAGGATTCCCTCTACACCGCGGATCAGTATCGTAGCAAGGGTAGCGGCATCGGTCTCCATACGGCATCGGATGCTGCCGTTGCGGATACCGGTATCCAGCGCATCCCGTATGTAGGGATGTAACGCAGGCCATACAGTTGGCGCAGTGATGCTGAAAGGCGGGTTTTCCGTTTACGAGTTCTATATTTTTACAGGGACATACCCGGCTGCACAAACCGTAGTGGATACATTCGTCGGATATGGTAAACGGATTGTCTGCATATTGCTGGATCTCCAGGTAAGGCCCAATGAATTTTTTGAAGTTTGTCAACCACATCAGCCACAGGGCCAGTTCTTTACATTTATGGTGGAATATTATTTTTCAATATTCCTTATCTCACAGAGGATTGTTTCTACGCCTCCGGCGCTAAGCAGTTTTTCTCCAAGTTTCTGTGCATTATCACTTATTATTTTCGAATTGATCAGCTGATCAGCGGTGCTGCGGATGATATCGGGAGTAAATTCCTTTGATGAAACTACTGCTCCTGCATTATTATTTTCTATGCAGCCTGCATTATATCTTCTTTCAAAGATCTTTCCGGGAACCACGATCTGGGGGACTCCATGGATAAGACCGTCGATGATACTGTTTTGTCCGCCGTGGTTAATGAAAAGGGCCGCCGTCTCCAGGAGTTCTTCAAAATCCCAGTAGGGCGCGATATGTATGTTGTCCGTATCTTCTTCTCCCAGATAAGAGGATGCGATATAGACGTCATATCTGCTTTTCGAAAAGGCTTCTGTGATGACTTTCTTCATCTTCTTTGCAGATATGGTGCCGTTCCCCATATAGACCACGATCTTATTTCTATTTCCGGCGTGATCATATTCCCTTTTCCCTTTCAACGTGCCACAGAAAAACACCTTCTCTTTCTTGATCGGTTCCAGTTCCGGAATACTTGGGCAGAAAGATTTATCTGCAAGATCGAACAGCTGAAGGGCAGAGTCCACTTGGGAAAGACCTTTTTCCCGAAGGTATCTGTTAAGACCTTTTGAAAGTTCGGGTTTATTGGCATACGCATGCTGTGTCGGGTAGCTTACGGTACAGCAGAGAGGTACGCTTTCTATGTGTGCTGCAATTATAGCGGAGATGTTGAATTCGGAATAAACGATGTCGGGTTGAAACTCCCGGATGGCTTTTCTTACAGAGGCGACACTTTTCTTTATATAGTTGTAATCGAGGTTTCCGGTCAGGAAGAGAACCTGATCAAAACTGTTTACGGTTTTTCTTGCAGTAATGCCGGTCTTTTGCGCAACGGGGAACATTTTTTTAGCGATAGGCGCAGGCAGCCCCATGGGCATGGGAATCTCAAGAAAGAAGTTCTTTATCCCATCGATCGGTTTGTAATTAACGTCCTCCGCACGACATGTGGCTGCTTCCAAACCGGCCTTTGCAAACTCCTCCGCCAGAATACGGCATCTGGAGGAAGGACCGAATGTTTCCGCCATCGCGGCCATGGGAACAATAAGGATCTTCATATACCTCTCCCACCATTCATATTCCGGACGGCGTCTGCGAGCGAGAGAAAATGCTTGGCCTTGAGAATGGCCAATCCCTGGGTTTCGTCGCCCAATACGACGAGCTGATCGCCGGCGGAGATATCAAACAGTTTTCGGGCCTTGGCGGGGATCACGATCTGTCCCTTGTCGCCTACAGTGACCATACCGAAAAGATGCTTTCCTTTCGGCGGAACCTCCAGCCCCAGATTTTCCTCGGGTTCGAAATTGGCCAGATCATCCAAGGATACTTCAAATGCTTCTGCCAGAAGGCGGCATTTTTCCAGGTCCGGTATGGTCTCGCCGGATTCCCATTTGGCGACGGCCTGCCTGGAAACGCCGGCGATCTCTGCAACATCTTCCTGCGTAATCTGTTTTATTTTCCGTAAGTGGATCAGATTTTCTTTAAACATTTTTTTCATCCTTTTTTTCTTTTTTGATACCAAGAACCAGCCAGCGATAGACAGGGATCCGTGAAATGACCGCATACAGTACAAAGCCGAAAACAAATCCTGCGATCAGACTAAGCAAATAGCATGCCCACGCGGGTGCCAGTCCCGGTTTTGCGATCCAAAGTGCTACCGAGGAGATGCCAAGGTAGTGGAAGACGTACAGACCAAAACTCTTCCGGCTCATCCACTGTGTAAATGCATTGGAGAAATCTCCGAACCTTGCCATGCCTGCCAGTACTGCCAGTGATCCGATGTAAGCACATGCTGCATACAGCGCGCTGCGGTTGATCGGCTTATCTGCATAATTACTTCCGAAGCAGATCACGGAAAAAACGATGCAGAGTGTACCTGCGATAACGATCAGAGCGATCGCGTATTTTTTCAGCAATTCCATGACCTGCTCCCGGGAAAAAACATAGTATCCCAGGAAGAAGAATGCCAGGTAGAATCCGCAGCGGTATACGGGGACGATCGGTGTGTTTAAAAGCTGTGCGGCTCCCCAAACCGGGAAGAAGAGCAGGGCGATCATCCATAACGGAGTGCGGGAGGCGAGTTTTTGCAGTTTCCCTTTTTCGATCTTGCGGATCAGGAGAAGCAGCATGCTGTAGAGCCAGAGCAGATGAACAAACCAGAGTACCCCGCTTCCCGTAGCGATCATGATCAGGAACATAACAAATTTCGGAATGCCGGCTTCCGCCAGACCCGTAAATGCGCCTCCAAGCGACATGCTCACATATCCCTGTATAAACTGGAATGCAAACAGACCAAGTGTGGAAGGTACCAAAAGCTTTAAAGTTCTGCTTTTGGCAAATTCCTTGCCGCTGTGTTTTTCCAGATACAGGGAAGAACTGATCCCCGCCACAAGAAACAGGACCGGCATAAACCAAGGATACACCAGATACATGAACACATCGTAATACTGTACCTTAAGATCCGTGATCTGTCCGAGACCGCC
This sequence comes from Lachnospiraceae bacterium, assembly GCA_017508825.1. Lineage (GTDB taxonomy): Bacteria > Bacillota > Clostridia > Lachnospirales > Lachnospiraceae > NK4A136. The sequence continues at coordinate 7,753 of JAFWRC010000021.1, read as the reverse complement.
CGCGATTCCTACACTATTGTACATATAGAATACATGGTAGATCACTACGATCACGACGGTCATCCAGCGGATGTTGTCTAAGTAGTATTTTCTCATACATATCCCACCTTTGCAACTATATTTGACATTATTATAATTTCCACATATTACATCGTCTACCAACTTTTCCGAACATTTGCGTACGATTTATGTTAGCTTTTGTTGCGTGAAGGACTTGACTCTTCCACAGGGGGATGCATTATGGTATGATAGAAAAATGTAAAGTAACTATTAAGGGGTTAAACGGATGAACAAAAAACTGTCAGATCTGCCGGATTACGGGAACTGTCTGGTGAATCTGTCCAATTCCATATTGAAGAAATTTGATGCAGAGACGACGGCAAAAACATTGCCGCTGGCAGATCCGTATCTGGAGAAGAATTATAAAAACGTTGTGGTCCTGCTTTTGGATGCCATGGGTATGTCCATTATAGAAAAGCATCTTCAAAAGGACGGTTTTTTCCGCAGCCATCTGGCCGGTTCTTTTGATTCGGTCTATCCGCCGACTACGGTGGCGGCGACCACATCGATGCTTAGCGGTTTATATCCCAATGAACACGGCTGGCTGGGCTGGGATCTGTATTTCCCGCAGCTCAACAAGAATGTGACGGTTTTTCAGAATATCGAACAGAGAAGGGAAAAAGAAGGAGCGCATCCGACCGGTAAAACACCGGACGGCAGTACCAAGTGGACGGAGGATTCCCTGGAAGAAGCAAGACCGGCAGCGGATCACAATGCAGGTTTTACCTACATACCATATAGGAACATTATCGAAAAGATCAATGATGTAGGAGGATATGCCTATCCGGTCATGCCGTTTCTGCCGCCGTATCCGCAGAGCATGGAAGAGATCTTAAAGCAGATTGAGGCGCTTTGCAAAGAGCCGGAGGATAAGTTTATCTATGCCTACTGGAATGAGCCGGATTCTACGATGCACCGGACGGGTACGAAGAGCAATGATACGCATAAGATGGTCACGGAGCTGGAGTCAATGGTCGGAGAGACGGTATCCCGTTTATCGGATACACTGTTTCTGATCACGGCGGATCACAGCCATATGGACAGCAGAAATCATTGCCTGCTCGATTATCCGGAGATCACGGACTGTCTGCTGCGCATGCCATCCATGGAGCCGCGTACGTTAAATTTCTTTGTTAAGTATGAGTACAAGGAATCGTTTCCCGAGATCTTCCGGAAATATTTTAAAGATGCATTTCTGCTGCTGACCAGGGAAGAGGTACTTGCAAATGGTCTGTTCGGTCCGGGAGAAAACCGGGAAGATCTGGAAGCGATGATCGGAGATTATGTGGCACTGGCGGTTTCGGATGAGAGTATTTTCAATACACATCTGGAAGCGCAGGAAATGCCCGGCGGTCACGCGGGATTAACGCGGGAGGAGATTGCCATACCGCTGATCGTGATCGAAAAAGAAGCACAGGGAGAATAGGAATGAAGATACTGATCGTAGAGGATGATAAGGAGATCAATGACCTGCTGGCGGAGTTTCTGACAGGCAAGGGTTATGAGGTCATGTCATTATACGACGGGCGAAAGGCAGCGGAAACGGCGGAACAGGAAAATACCGATCTGGTTCTTCTGGATATCATGCTTCCATATAAGAGCGGGGATTCGATCCTGGAGGAGATCCGGAAGAATTCCATGCGGCCGGTGATCGTTATCTCTGCGAAAGATACTACACAGAACAAGATCGATCTGCTGCGGCTGGGAGCAGATGATTATATTACGAAACCTTTTGATATGGAAGAAGTGCTGGCAAGGATTGAAAGCGCCTTGCGCCGTGCAAGTTTTCAGACCGGAGGATCTACGGCTTTGGAGTATAAAGGGCTTAAAGTGGACCCGGAGAACAAGACAGCATCCCTGGACGGGACGGAACTGTCTCTTACCGCTAAGGAATACGCGATCCTGGAACTTCTGTTAAAATATCCGCAGAAAGTATTTTCCAAAGCAAATCTTTTTGAAAGTGTCTGGGGTGAGGAATACATTACGGAAGATAATGCCTTAAATGTGCATATCAGCAATCTGCGCAACAAACTGAAGGCGATCCGGGCGGATCAGGATTATATCGATACCGTATGGGGGATCGGTTTCCGTCTGCATAAAGAGAAATAAATTTCAGAAAATTCTAAAATCTTTATACTTTCCTTAAACTTTTTTAATAATATCTTTATTCGGGATGGGTAGACTGCGTATTGTAAACAGGAATATCCATTACGAATAAGGAGAGAAATGAATTATGAATACGGTTGTTTTGGAAGCACAGGGGATCACGAAAAGGTATCGTGAAACATTGGCGTTAGATCAAGTAGACCTGAAACTGGAAAAGGGCAGGATTTATGGATTTATCGGAAAGAACGGAGCCGGTAAGACGACTTTTCTGCGTATGATCACAGGGTTGTCCTTTCCTACCGAAGGGAGTTTAACTCTTTGGGGAAAAGGCGGAGAAAAGGGACTGCAGGAGCAGCGCAAGCGGATCGGCAGTCTGATCGAGACACCGGCACTGTATCCGTATATGACGGCGTATCAGAATATGGAAGTGCAGCGTCTGCAGCGAGGGATCCCGGACAAGTCGGTGATCGAGAAGACGCTTAAGATGGTAGGCCTGGCCGATACCGGGAAAAAGAAAGTACGGAACTTTTCGCTGGGTATGCGCCAGCGTCTGGGGATCGCGATCGCTTTGATCAATACACCGGAGTTTCTGGTACTGGATGAGCCGATCAACGGACTGGATCCGGCCGGCATGGTAGAGATTCGCAATCTCATAAAGGAGTTGAATAAAGAATACGGGATGACAATCCTGATTTCCAGTCACCTGCTGGAAGAACTGCACAATACGGCAACGGATTTTATCTTTATTGACAGTGGAAGGATCATTGAAGAACTGACCTATGAAGAACTGAACGAAAAGTGCAAGCAGCATATCGAGATCAAGGTAAAAGATATGGAGAAAGCCGTAATGGTGATGGAAGAAAAACTCCATACCGACAACTTCAAAACACTTCCGGACGGAACGATCCAGTTATTTGATCATCTGGATGATATTGAAAGCGTTGCAGTTGCTTTTTCGGAGGCACAGGTACTGGTGGTCGGTCTGGCGGTCACGGGGGATACGCTTGAGGAATACTTTATAAGTAAAGTAGGAGGTGGATCCCATGATTAATCTTTTGAAAGCGGAGTTCTACAAATTACTCCACAGCCGTTATTTTCCGGGATTGTGTCTGGCACAGCTGATCTACAGTACAACGATGCTGCGGGACAGCCTGCCGAAAACGAGTAACCTGTTTTATGCAACGTTATGGTACCTGCCTTTTTCCTATCTGATCGTTGTGGTCTTTATGGTACTGTATTTTGCAAATGATTATGAAGAACGCACATTATTCTTATATATTACTGCGGGAAATAAAAGAAGCAGCGTGTTTCTGGCCAAAACAATCACTTTTGTAGTCGCTTGTCTTTTCATAATGATACTTCCGATCGTGTTACAGTTGATGATCGGCGGATGGATCCTGAAGGAGACGGTAGATCCGGCACTGATCCGGCAGTATATCGGCATTCTTCTGATGGGGCAGGCTGCAACGGGTATGGTCGGTGTCTGTCTGGCGAACCTGTTTAAGAAAACCGGAAACCTGATCACAGCCGGGATGATCACGTTCATCGCTATAGTGATCGCATTGAACGGCAAGGCTGCGCAGCTTCTGTCTGCAGTGATCCCAATAGGACATGCATTCAGGATCGCATCGGAAACGATCACGGAAACGTCCGGATATTATATGGGGATCAGTGCAGGATGGATCGTGGTTATGGGGATCCTGGCTTTGATCGCATTCTACCGCGCGGATCTGAAATGATGAAGGAGGAGAGAAAAAACATATGCGTAATCTGATCAAAACGGAACGGTATAAGTTCACTCATAATATCAAGTATTGGCTCGCTCTGATCGGGATGTTTATCTTTGGTTTTGTATCGACAAACGGTTATAAAAAAAGTTACAACCTGGCTTCCCTTGAGGACCTGATCGAGGTGCACGATCTTTCTGATTTTTTCAACGCAATGACTTCGGATTTTGTATTGCTTATCATGATCGTATCCGCTGTATTGGCGTATTCGGTGGGAAAGGAATTTAACTTAAGAACGATCGACCTTGCAGTTGCATCCGGACATGACCGCAAAAAGATCGTGTTCAGTAAAGCGATCGTTTATCTCATCGCATATAACCTGATCATGCTCTGTTATCCGTATGGAGGTCTGGTGAAGGAGTTTTCCTATTACGGGCTTGGGAATGCAAAAGAGACGATCTTTAACATTACCCGTACCACCCTGTATATGATCCTGCTTTGCAGTGCGGTATTTCTCTTTGCGATGGGGATCGCGTATATCGTAAAAAGCGGTGCAAAAGCCGGCGGTGTCAGTATCTGCTTTTCGTTTCTGTACTTGATTATCATTGGGGTAAGCAATATAATTGACTGGGCAAATCCGATCTATTATATGCGTATGGTACTTGCACCGGATACTACGATCCACCTTCCGGCGATCTTTGTGGGAACATTTTGGATCGTTGTCTCCCTGGTGCTGATGGTAAAGGATTTTGGAAAGAGTGAATTAAAATAGCAGGGGGTGAATGGTATTAAGATCCTTTGTATCCTTCTGGCGGCCGTCACGCTTTATCTGCTGATCCGCTATATCAATCTGAGACGAGAGATCACAAGCGTTTCCAAACAGGTGGAAGCGCTTGTTTCCGATGAAACGGAAAAGATGATCGATATCACTTTTGTGGACAAAGAACTGGAGCGGCTGGCCGGACTGCTGAATGAATATAATGAAAAACAGCGAATGGTCGTAGCAGGAGCGATGCGGAACGAAGAATACCTGAAAGATTCTGTTGCAAATATCTCCCATGACCTGCGAACCCCGCTTACCGTTATTTTAGGTCACCTGCAGCTTCTGGATACACAGGCATTGCCGAAGGAGCAGGCGGAACGGATCTCGATCGTACGGAACAAGGCAGAGCGGATGAAAGATCTGGTGGAGACTTTTTATGAGTATTCCCTGCTCCATACTTCGGAGATGCAATTAAAGCCGGAAAAACTGAATGTTACGAATCTGGTGATCAATCTGATCTCGGAAAACGCGCCGGCAATGGAGGAGAAAGGGATCGAACCCGTAGTGGATCTTCCGGGGCATTCGGTCTATCTGGAGACAGACCGGGAAGTGATGGAGCGGATCCTGCAGAATCTGATGACCAACGCGATCCGGTATTCCTTGGGAAACATCGATGTCCGGCTGGCGGAGGAAAGAGATGCCGTTATACTGACCGTATCCAATCCGGTGCCGGCAGGCAGCATCCCGGATCCGCAGAGACTGTTTGAGCGCTTTTATACCGGGGATCGTTCCCGGCATGACGGAAGCACCGGGCTGGGACTGGCAGTTGTGAAAGAACTGACGGAGAAGATCGGCGGAGAGGTCAGGGCGGAATGTGCAGCTGACCGGCTGCATATGAGTGTAAGGATAAAGAAATAAAAAGTACAGGGCCACGAGGATCACCCTCGTGGTTTTTGTTGCGATAAGGGGCAACAGACAGTATAATATAAAATGGGTCAGCACGCAAAAAACTTCATTGTTTTTACGGGGGAAGGTAAAGTCTATGAGTGATACAAGAGAGATCATTGCCATCATCGGCTGTCGTGTCTATGAGGAAAAAGAGTATGCCTTTATCACGGAACTGCTCAGGCAGTGTGAAGGCAGTGACTATATGGTGGCAGCGTTTAATATGTCTGTTGATCCTATGTCGACTATGGATGAGTTTCAATATGAAATGCGTCTCGTCGGGCTGATGGAAAAACTGGATTGTGCGGCAGTGGTCATTCTGGGTGAGACCATAAACGATGATACGATGCGGGATATTGTATGCAGGACCATGCTGAAAAAGGGCGTTCCGGTCTTTTCCCTGGAACGTAAGATGGAAGGCTGCATCTGTATTGCAATGGATTACGGCAGCGGATTCAAGAATATGGTGCTGCATGTATTAAAAGACCATCATGTGAAACGGCCGGCTATGCTCGCCGGTATCAAAGGAAATCACTTCTCGGAAACCAGGATCCAGGCGTTCCGGGAGGCTATGGCAGAGTGCGGGATGACCTTTGATGAGGAACTTCTCATGTATGGCGATTTTTGGGAAGTTCCTGCCAAAAGGGCAGCGCAGGAATATCTGTCTATGGAAAACCGGCCGGATGCCATTATCTGCGCCAATGATACCATGGCCATTGTTACCTGCAGGGAGTTTGCGGCAGCCGGTGTGAAAGTTCCGCAGGATGTGATCGTTACCGGTTTTGACGGCATCATAAGCGGCAGACTGAATTTTCCGGCGATCTCTTCCGTAGCACCGGATTATGAAAGTGAATGTAAACTGATCCTGGATATCGTGAACCGGCATCGTAACGGAGAGGAGATCGATACGGAGGACAAGCTGATCGAGTTCAAAGTTGTACCGAACCTGTCCTGTGGCTGCCCGCCGCCGGATGAGAATACGGCAGAGCGTATGGCAAATGTCCTGGCGGAATCCTCGACCGACCAAAAATGGCATGTGTATTCCATGAACCGGCTTCTGTTTGAAGCGACAGACAAGGACGAATTATATACCGCAGCTTATATCTTAAAGGATGCGGTAGGCATGTGGCCGCAGTTTTATCATTATGCGGGCATTTATACCGATTATCTGGAGGGTGAGCCGGAAGGAGATCCGGGAAACCGCTGCGTTTCCATATTGAGTTTTAAAGACGGGGAGCATAAACCGATCGGCAGTTTTTATGACGAAGCCGAACTGGTTCCGGATCTGCCGGAGCTGAAAAAGAAAGACAGTGGGATCAATCTGATGATCATCCGTCTGCTGCGTACCAGCTCCGAAGTGTACGGCTATATCATCGAGGGATTTAAAAAACCTCTGGAACGTGATATGCGGCGCTGTGAAGAACTGGGAATGTTTGTTGGTACGGGCATCAATATCATCCTGAAAAACCGCAAGCTTACGTGGCTGAATGCAAAACTCAAGGATGCTAATGAGGTTATGGAAAGGGCTTCTACCAGAGACTTTCTGACGCAGATCTATAACCGCAGAGGCTTCTATGATGCACTGAATGGACTTATCACCGATGAAGCCAACCATGGCAGGGTACTTACGATCTTTTCCATCGATATGGATCGTTTGAAATATATCAACGATAATTTCGGACATCTGGAAGGAGATTATGCGATCTGTGCATTGGCGGATGCGGTAAAGGAATTTGCTTCGGAGAACGGCATCTGTGCCAGATTCGGCGGTGATGAATTTGCCTGTGCAATGATCACGATCGGGGAACTGACCATCGAGGCAGAGGAAGTACGCAACAGGCTTCTGACCCGTATCTGTTCGCAGGCGAAACCGAAGCCGTATAAGATCACGGCAAGTGTGGGCAGCTGCGGACAGATCATCGGAGCGGATCTGGATATCGACCGCATGATGAGTGAAGCGGACCGGAAGATGTACGCCGATAAAGAAGAAAGAAGAATGACAAGGGAAGACTGAGAAATGGCAAGACAATACTGGAAACCTTCCAATATGTTATATCCGGTGCCGGCGGTGCTGGTAAGTTGTGTGGATGAAAACGGCAGAGCCAATGTGATGACGGCAGCGTGGGCCGGGACCATCTGTTCCGATCCGGTG
>JAFWRC010000172.1 GCA_017508825.1 Lachnospiraceae bacterium | reverse complement strand
TTTATCTATGTGACGTTTAACGATCAGCATATCAAGATCTACGACAGCGGCAATCTGGCAGTCGTGGATGCGGCGATGAATGCGAACTTCCCGAATGAGGGACTGTTCCCGAGACGCGGCAGGGAGATCAATTATACGATCAACGGACGTAAGACCTTTAAGCGCGGGCAGCTTGGCGAAGCTGCGAAGATCACGGTAAACGGAGAGGCGGCAGATATGCATTCCCCGATCCGTGCCAACGATGTGATCTCCGTGGAAGAATCTACCGTAGGCGAGCCGGCAAGCATAAAGATCTCGGATCTGCCGGAATTTAAATCGATGATCGTGATCACGGTGAATGACAGCCGGATCCTGCTTCCGAGAGTGGCCTATGTAAACGGCGAGATCAAGACCGAGTATTATGAGATACAGGAAAACGACGACATCGTGATGCAGGATTACTACACCGTGCGTCAGGTACGGGAGTTTATGGATGTCCTGATCGATAAGGGGACGGAAGTATTTGTAAATAACGAACCTGCGGATGATGATACCAAAGTGTATGAAAACTTTACGGTGCGCTGGGGCGAGAAAAAGGCAAAGACGACAAAACGTAAACCGGCTGCAAAGAAGACTGTGAAAACAGCTGCGAAAGAAGAGGATAGACCGGAAGAAAATGAAGATATCCTGACAGCGGACAGCTTTGATGCGCTGCCGGAAGATGACGGCACTTATGTTCCTTCGGGGAAAAAGCGGGAAGCCGAAAAGATTATTTTGGAAAAAACAGAAGTGCCTGCCGGGGAAGAACAAAGCGCAGCGGCAGAGAAGAAGGATCCGCCGGAACTGCAAGAGAATACAGAGGAGCCGGTGAAGGTTTCCAAGATCCCGCAGACCATTACGGTTTTAGTAAACGGCAAGCCGATCCGGATGAGCGGAAAATCGTCATACGTTTTTGTAGATGTATTTGATTATATCGATTTTGATTTGCAGAGTGTGAAAGGCTCCAGGCTGATCACGGATCTGAACGGGCACAAAGCGGAATATATGGAAAATATCACGAATGGTGACCAGATCGTGATCAAATGGGAAAAGTAAGGTAATCGTTTCGGAAAGGTTCTGAAATAGTTACAAAGTATGTAACGGATGGTGTACTAAAATGAGGATGAAAAGTATTGCCAGCGGAAGCAGCGGTAATTCGATCTATGTGGGAACGGATACGGCGCATGTGCTGGTGGATGCCGGGATCAGCGGCAAGAAGATCGAGGCAGGACTGAAAGAACTGGAATTATGCGGAAATGACCTGGACGGAATCCTGATCACCCACGAACATGCGGATCATATCGGCGGGCTTGGCGTGATGGTCAGGCGCTATCAGATCCCGGTGTATGCGACCAAAGGGACGATCGAGGCAATGAAACAGATGAGCAGCCTCGGAAAGGTGGATTGGGACCTGTTCATTCCCATTGACCGGGATGAGGATTTTTCGGTGAAGGATCTGACGATCACACCGCTGCGCATCTCGCATGATGCCGCGGAACCGGTGGCATACCGCTTTAAGTACGGTAATATCCGCACTGCAGTGGTGACGGATCTGGGGGAATACGATGATTATATCGTCGGCAATCTGCAGGGACTGTCCGCAGTATATCTGGAAGCAAACCACGATATCCGTATGCTGCAGCTGGGACGATATCCGTATCAATTGAAACAGTGTATCCTCGGCAGGAAAGGCCACCTGTCCAACGAGGCGGCGGGAAGATTGCTCACGGCATTGCTGCACGATAATATGAAGCGCATTTTCTTAAGCCATTTAAGCCATGAAAATAATCTGCCGGAACTGGCATATGAAGCGGTCCGTATGGAAGTAGAGATGTCAGATACCAGCTGGCACGGTGATGATTTCCGGATCGATATCGCAAGAAGGGATTGTCCGTCGGAATGCATTGCGTTATAAGCATAGACATAACCGGAACCGTAAGGTTCTGAAAAGTTATATTTTAGTAAAGGGAGAAAACAGAAAATGAAAAAGACGATCATTACAGTTGTCGGAAAAGATACGGTGGGTATCATCGCAAAAGTATGTACCTACCTGGCAAATAACCGGATCAATATCCTGGATATCTCACAGACCATCGTGCAGGAATATTTCAACATGATGATGATCGTGGATCTGGGGACTGCGGAAAAACCGTTTGATACGATCTCGGATGAGCTGGCGCAGATCGGCGAGGAGATCGGCGTTATTGTGAAGTGCCAGAGAGAAGAGATCTTTAATTCCATGCATAGGATCTGAGCGATAAGCGGGATGGATAAGGAGGCTCAGCGTGCTCGGCCTGATTTATCAGGAAGAGAACGCTGAACGAACTTATGCAGAGTGTAACGGACACCGAGAAAACGCAGTTTTCGAGGTGGCGCCGTATAATTAAAGGAGAAATCAAAAAAATGATAAATATCCATGAGGTCGTCGAGACCAACCAGATGATCGAGAAGGAAAACCTGGATGTGCGTACCATCACGCTGGGTATCAGTCTTTTGGACTGTATCGATGCAGATCTGGAAATGTTAAAGAAGAAAATCTATGATAAGATAACTATGGTAGCAAAAGACCTGGTGCATACCGGAAAAGAGATTGAGAAGAAATATGCGATCCCTATCGTGAATAAGCGTATCTCCGTAACCCCGATCGCTCTGATCGGCGCGGCAGCATGCAAAGAGCCGGCGGATTTTGTACAGATCGCAGAAACACTGGATGCGGCAGCAAAGACGGTCGGTGTCAATTTCCTGGGCGGTTATTCCGCGCTGGTATCAAAGGGCATGACCACGGCAGATGAGATGCTGATCCGTTCCATTCCGCAGGCGCTGGCAAAGACCGACCGCGTTTGTTCTTCGGTCAATCTCGGTTCTACCAAGACCGGCATCAATATGGACGCGGTGCGTCTGCTTGGCCAGATCGTAAAGGAAACCGCAGAGGCGACAAAGGAGAATGATTCCCTGGGCTGTGCGAAGCTGGTCGTATTCTGTAATGCGCCGGATGATAACCCGTTTATGGCAGGCGCTTTCCATGGCGTAACGGAAGCGGATGCCATCATCAATGTAGGTGTCAGCGGACCGGGCGTAGTAAAGACTGCACTGGAATCTGTACGCGGCGAGAGTTTTGAAGTATTGTGCGAGACCATCAAGAAGACGGCATTTAAAGTAACGCGTGTCGGACAGCTGGTTGCAAAGGAAGCCTCGAAGATGCTCGGTGTGCCGTTTGGCATCATCGACCTGAGTCTTGCACCGACCCCTGCTGTCGGGGACAGCGTGGCGGATATCTTAAAAGAGATCGGACTGGAGCACCCCGGTGCACCGGGAACTACGGCTGCGCTGGCACTCTTAAATGACCAGGTAAAGAAGGGCGGCGTGATGGCTTCGTCTTACGTGGGCGGTCTGAGCGGTGCATTCATTCCGGTCAGTGAAGACCAGGGTATGATCGAAGCGGTAGAAGCAGGCGCGCTGACTCTGGAGAAGCTGGAAGCTATGACCTGTGTATGTTCCGTAGGTCTGGATATGATCGCAGTACCGGGGGATACCAAGGCGACTACGATCTCCGGCATCATCGCGGATGAGATGGCGCTTGGTATGGTAAACCAGAAGACCACGGCGGTGCGTATCATCCCGGCAGTCGGAAAGAAGCTTGGTGATAAGGTGGAATTCGGCGGACTGCTCGGATATGCGCCGATCATGCCGGTCAATCCTTTCGGCTGTGATGCGTTTGTGGAACGCAAGGGACGTATCCCGGCACCGATCCACAGCTTTAAGAATTAAAGGATCATTACTTTGTAGAAAAAAAGCTTCGCCATTTTATTATTTGCAAAGGGGCATTTGATGCGGAAAAAATGCACTTTACAAAGTAAATACATAAGAATTGCCGGTGCGTTAAGCGCGCTGGCTTTTTCGCTTGCGGGATGTGAAGCGCCGGATACCGGCAGCGCAAGTGAAAACCGGGTGAATGTGGAACACGACGGTGAGATACCGGCCTGGCTGCAGGAGCGGATCGATCAGGCGGCAACTCCGACGCCGACATTACCGAAAGAGATCGTGGTCTATTCGGATGAAGGGAATTACCCGTATGGTGTTACACCGACGCCGTGGTTTCAGGATCCGATCCCGACTGTGACGCCGACGCCGGCGGTCATTATCAATACGCCGACACCGACGGAACCGCCGACCACACCGACACCGTCTCCGACTGTGACACCTACGCCGGAAGCATCGGCGACGCCGACTTCGACACCAACACCGACTTCCACGCCCACACCGACGCCGACCAAGGCAGACGGCAAGAAGGAGTATGCAAATGCGTCAGAGCTGGAGGATGCGTTAAAGAAAGACCAGAACCAGAACGGAGCGATCGTTACCTTTACGGTGCGGGATTATTCCGATAACGATACCTTGGGGTATATTCTCGGCGCAGGAGAAAAATTGAACTTTGTATCGAGTACGAAGCCGCAGGTAAACGTCGGCGATACGTTTACGGTGGAGATCAAGAGCATCAAAGTGATCTCCAGTGAATACTACATCACTTACGAAAAACACGATGCAAGCAAGAAATAAAATACGGCCGTATGTCGCTTTGATGCGATATGCGGCTGTTTGCGTTTAAATCAAGATCTGATAGTAAGCAGGTCAAATAATAAGAAGATAAAGAAGGGGGGATACGATAGCATAGCAGTATAATAAATAACAGGAGGGAAAGTACTTATGGGTATGGAGCACAGAAAAGTAAACAAACGGATCCGATTTACGGATGCGCAGGGGAATGCGCTGCAGAACAGCGAGATCAAAGTGAGCCAGACGAACCACAAGTTTCTGTTCGGCTGCGGGGCGTTTGATTTCATCCCCTACGTGGCTAAGGGGGAAGAGAAGAATAAGGACCTGACGGAGACATGGCTGGAGATCTTCAATTACGGAACACTGCCGTTCTACTGGGGCGGTTACGAATGGAAAGAAGGCAGTCCGAATAAGGACGCGCTGATGAAGACGGCGCAGTATATGAAAGACAAAGGGGTAACCGTTAAAGGACATCCGCTCTGCTGGCATACGGCCTGTGCAGACTGGCTGATGCAGTATGACAACAAGACGATCATGGAAAAACAGCTGGCGCGGATCGATCGTGAGGTGACCGGATTTAAAGGCGTGATCGATATGTGGGATGTGATCAATGAAGTGGTCATTATGCCGGTCTTTGATAAATATGATAACGCGATCACCCGAATCTGCAAGGAGAAGGGGCGCGTCGGACTGATCAAAGAAGTATTTGCCAAAGCACACGAGTGCAATCCGGATGCGGTGTTACTGCTCAACGATTTTAATACATCCATTAATTATGAGATCCTGATCGACGGATGTCTGAATGCGGGTGTGCCGATCAGCGCAATCGGTATCCAGTCCCATCAGCATCAGGGGTATTGGGGACGGGAAAAACTGGAAGAGGTATTGGAACGTTTCGAACATTTCGGACTGCCGATCCATTTTACGGAGAATACGCTGATCTCCGGCGATATCATGCCTGCGCATATCGTAGACTTAAATGACTGGCAGGTGGATGAATGGCCGAGCACGCCGGAAGGCGAGGAACGGCAGGCAAGAGAGATCGAAGAGATGTATCGAATCCTGTTCGATCATCCGCTGGTGGAAGCCATCACCACATGGGACTTTACCGACGGAGCGTGGCTGAAAGCGCCGAGCGGATTTGTAAGGCTGGATCATTCCCGCAAGCCGTCCTTTGAGATGCTGAAAAAACTGGTGAAAGAGGAGTGGTGGACGGATACCACGGTACATACCGATGCGGATGGTTTTGCAACAGTAGAAGCATTTAAGGGAGACTATAAGATCAGCGCTGCAGAGAAGAGCACTGAAGTGAAGCTGGTTGATGATGGTGAGATGGCAGTTATGCTGAAGTAAATACCAAAACCGGCTTCCCCACAAACGGGGAAGCCGGTTTTTATTCTTCATTGTTACTGTTTTTTTATTCTTCTTCATTCTTAGGCAATACGCACTGCAGATGAAGCTCTTCCAGCTGCTTGTCGCTGACAGCAGAAGGCGCATCCATCATCAGGTCGGCTGCGTTCTTGTTCATCGGGAAGGTGATGACTTCGCGGATCGATTCCTCGCCGGTGAGCAGCATGATCATACGGTCGACACCCGGAGCAGCGCCTGCGTGAGGCGGCGCGCCGTAGGTGAAGGCGTTGTACATTGCCGGGAATTTCGCTTTCACGGCATCTTCGCCAAGACGTACCATTTCAAAGGCTTTAACCATGATCTCGGGATCGTGATTACGTACGGCACCGGAAGCGGATTCATATCCGTTGATGACCAGGTCGTACTGGAATGCAGTGATAGAGAGCGGATCGACTTCGCCCTTTGCTGCCTTCTCCAGGATCTCCAGTCCGCCGTTTGGCATAGAGAACGGGTTGTGGCAGAACTCGAGCTCACCGGATTCTTCGCCGATTTCGTACATCGGGAAGTCGACGATCCAGCAGAACTGATACTGTTCCTTGTCCATATGCTCCGGGCAGAGCGTGCCGAGCTTGGTACGCATTACACCGGCGGTCTTCTGGGCGATGCCGAGAGGTCCGGCAGCCAGTCCGACAAAATCTCCGGCCTTTAATCCGAATGCTTCGATCACTTTCTCTTTGATCGGCGCGACGAATTTGGAGATGCCGCCGACGATCTCATTATTTTCATCCACACGGAACCAGAAGGTCTTGCGTGCGGTCTGTACTTCCACATCAGCCACAAGCTGGTCGATCTGCTTGCGGGTTGCCTTAAAGTCGGAAACCACGACAGCCTTGATCTTTGTATCGGCGCTTTCCTCGAACGGGCCGAAACCGATGCCCTTCAGCAGTTCGGTGGCATCACGCAGTTCCAGATCGATACGCAGATCCGGTTTGTCCGTGCCGTATTTTTCCATCGCCTCAAGATAGGGGATGCGCTTGAACGGAGCAGGAGTGATGCGCTTATAGATACCGTATTTTTCAAATACCGGTACGAGTACCTTCTCCAGAACCGCAAGAACGTCTTCCTGATCCGCAAAAGCCATTTCCATATCCATCTGATAGAATTCACCCGGAGTACGGTCACCGCGGGCATCCTCATCACGGAAGCACGGCGCGATCTGGAAATAACGGTCAAAACCGGAGGTCATGAGCAGCTGCTTGAACTGCTGCGGCGCCTGGGGCAGAGCGTAGAACTTGCCCGGATGCTTTCTGGCCGGCACCAGATAGTCTCTTGCGCCTTCCGGAGAAGAAGCGGTCAGGATCGGCGTGGTGATCTCCAGGAAGTTTTCCTGTGTCATCAGCTTACGGAGCTCGGCGACCACGTTACAGCGCAATACGATCTTGCTCTTTACTTCCGGATTGCGCAGGTCGAGATAACGGTATTTGAGACGCAGGTTCTCATCTGCATCTTTGCTGCGGTTGATCTCAAAGGGCAGCTCATTGTTGCGGTTACGGCCGAGAACGGTCACACTGGTGGGAACCACCTCGATATCGCCGGTTGGGATCTTGGGGTTTTTGTTGCTGCGTTCGCGAACGGTACCCTCAATACGGATCGTGGATTCCTTCGTGATCTCCTTGAATTTTTTAAACATTTCTTCATCTTCTGCCACGAGCTGTGTGGTACCGTAGAAGTCGCGCAGGATGACGAAGGCAAGATTGCCGCCGACTTCACGCATATTCTCCATCCAGCCGCAAAGGGTAACGGCGCTTCCGACATCGCTCTGCCGTAATTCGCCGCAATTGTGTGTACGTGATTGTGTCATATCATCTACCTCTCTTTTTTTAAAACAGATCTGAAAACAAATCCGTGCTATTGTAGCATATAATCCTTCTTTTTTCAATGATATCCGACAGAAAATCAAGTTGCACTATACGGTCTATACGGTATAATATTCTTGGGTTATACTGTGGTCATGAAAACGCTTACGGGGGATTGCAATGGGGGTAACAAACGACGAAAACTTAAGTTACGTTTCGAATATCTCAGCGGAGACGGCGGTGTCGGTTCTGGACACCTGTATCAAGCTGCGCGGGACTACGGATTTCCGGGCAACGATGCGGGATGTGATCCACGATATCCGGGATATGTGTGATGCAGGACACTGCTGTGTTTTCGTAGTCAATGAGAGAGAACGATCCTGCGCGGTTTTGTGTGAGGCACTGGCGAAAGATACGACGCTTCTTTCGATGGAAGCCTATGTCAACGATGAGTTTTTTGATATCGCCGATTCCTGGAAGGGAACGATCGCCGGGGACAGCTGTCTGATCGTCAAAGACGAACAGGAAATGGAAGTGATCCGGCAGCGCAACCCCATGTGGCATGCGTCCCTGACCGGAGCCGGCGCTCATAGTATTATTATGTTCCCGCTGAAATCCCGGAATGAACTTCTGGGCTATCTGTGGGCGATCAATTTTGATAAAGAACGTGCGGCACAGATCCGGGAGACGCTGGAAGTGACCGCATTTATCGTTGCTTCGGAACTCGGCAATCATATGCTGCTGGAAAAGCTCCGGCTTTTGAGCTCCAAGGATCTGCTGACCGGCGTGCAGAACCGCAACGAGATGAATAATTATGTCGACGCGCTCTGTCACGCGGATGAGAGTAATAAAAAATCCGTCGGCGTGATCTTCGCGGGTGTCAACGGTTTAAGGGGGATCAATGACTTTGAAGGCCATAATGTGGGCGATGTCATCCTAAAGAATTCGGCTAACGCGCTGCGGGAGGTCTTTCCGGAAGAACAGATCTACCGGGCGACCGGGGATGAGTTTGTGATCATCATTACGGAAACGGATTTGTTTGCGCTGGAAGAGCAGATCGCGCAGATCCGTAAGGCCAGCATCAAATACGGCAACGTATTGTTTGCCCTGGGCGGCTGTGTGGAGGATGACAGCCGGAATGTCCGGATGGCGCTGCGTATGGCTGCGGAAAAGATGTACGAAGATAAGCAGCTTCTGTTTGATCGGAACCCGGAAAGGCCGGAAGGCATCAGCCGGGAAGCGGAAGAGGAGATGAAGGAACGTTTCCGGGAGCGGACGATCTTTCAGGAGATGAACTATGACAAGATGACCGGGCTGCCCAGCATGACTTATTTCTTCAAGCTGGCTGAGAGCGGCCGGCGTGTCATGCACGAAAAAGGTATCACCGCGGCCATCGTGTTTGTGAACTTAAGCGGCATGAAGTACTACAACAAAAAGTACGGATTTGCCGAAGGCGACCAGCTGATCAAGGAACTTGCAGTATTGCTGGGCAAAGAGTTCGGCGAAGAACACTGCAGCCGGTTCGGACAGGATCATTTTGCGGTCTATACGGAAGCGGAAGGACTGGAACGAAAACTGAAGAAGATCATCCGGGATGCGAAGAGCATGAACAACGGTAACTCGCTTCCGCTCAAGGCCGGGATCTATCTGGACTCCATGGGAGTGGTTGAGGCATCGCTGGCATGTGACCGTGCAAAGTATGCCTGCAACAGCAAGAAAGACGACAGCGGTTCCTGTTTCAGTTATTATGACAGCAATATGCTGGCAAGAGAGAATAACCGTCAGTATATCATCGATCATCTGGATCAGGCGATCAATGAAAACTGGATCAAAGCATTTTACCAGCCGATCGTTCGGTCGACCAACCGCAGGGTCTGCGATGAAGAGGCGCTGGCACGCTGGATCGATCCGAAGAAAGGGATGCTCAGTCCCGGGGAATTTATCCCCATCCTGGAGGAGAGCCGGCTGATCTATAAGGTGGATCTGCATATTGTGGATATCATCTTAGAGCGGCTCCGCAGCCAGCAGGCGGCCGGGAAAAAAAGCGTGCCGATCTCGGTCAATCTGTCACGTACCGATTTTGAATGCTGTGATATCGTAGCGGAGATCGAGAACCGCTGCAAGGTTGCCGGAATCAGCAGGGAACTGCTCACCATTGAGATCACGGAGAGCGTGGCCGGGCAGAATTTTGATTTTATCAAAGAACAGGTCAGCCGTTTCCAGAATCTCGGGTTCAAGGTCTGGATGGATGATTTCGGCAGCGGTTATTCGTCACTGGATCTTTTACAGGAGATGCAGTTTGATCTGATCAAATTTGATATGCGTTTCATGCGGCAGTTTGAAACGACACCCAAGTCGCGTGTGATCCTGACAGAACTGATGCATCTGGCGCAGAGCCTGGGGATCGAGACGGTCTGCGAAGGAGTGGAGACTGCGGAACAGGCAGATTTCTTAAGTGAGATCGGCTGTACGAGAATGCAGGGGTATCTGTTCTGCAAGCCCATACCGTTGGAAGAGATCTGGAAACGCCATGAGGAAGGGCGGCAGATCGGCTTCGAAAATCCGGACGAAGCGGAGTATTACAGAGTGGTCGGTTCCGTGAATATGTATGATCTGAGCACGATCTCCAGTGAAGAGGCCAAGAATACCAAGTGGTATTTCGATACCATTCCTATGGCGATCATTGAATACAGTGGGGAAGATTTTTCGATCATTCGGAGCAATCATTCCTATAACCAGTTCATAGAGCGTTTCATTGTCCCGGAAGAGATCGATAAGAAAGGGACAGTCCGGGATGTCAGAAACGGATTATGGGATAACTTCCTGAGTTCTCTGGACAGCTGCAGTGAAGAAGGAAACCGTGCCTTCTGGAATGAGAGAATGAGCGACGGCACTATGGTTAACTCCCTGGTGAAGCGGATCGCAAACAATCCGGTCCGCAATGTGGCGGCTTATGTGGTGGCTGTTTTGGATGTTGTGATGGACGAAGAAGATAAGATGAACTTTGCCAATGCGGCAATGGCGCTGTCTTCGGACTACATGTATCTTTATTATGTGGATACTGCATCGGATTTCTTTGTGGAGTATGCGAACCGCGGAAGCGGAAAATCACTTTCGGCAGAACGCCATGGCGATCAGTTCTTTGAGCAGGCGCGCAGGGATATCGAGGTAGTGATCTATGAGGGAGACCGTGAGGCTTTCCTTAAGATCTTTACCAAAGAAAATGTGCTGCGGATCCTGGATGAGAGCGGTGTGTTTGTGCATAACTACCGATTGATGATCGACGGTGTGGCGACCTTTGTGAATATGAAGATCGTGCGTATGCCGGAGGACGAGAAGCATATCATCATCGGTGTCAACAACGTGGATACCCAGATGCGACAGCAAGAGACACTGGAACGCCTGAAAGAGGAACATACCACGTATTCCCGTATCTCGGCATTGATGGGGGATTTCATTGCAATTTACACGGTGGATCCGGAATCCGGGAATTATATGCAGTATAGCGCTTCCAGGGACTATTCGGAACTGAATACGTCCAAGGCGGGCGAAGATTTCTTTGCCGATTCCGTAAGAGATATCCGGGAAGTGATCTGTCCGGAGGATATGGATTATTTTATGAGTGTATTCTCGAAAGAGAAGATCCTGGAAAAGACGAAGAACGGCGGGATCTACAAGATCCGCTACCGCTTGATGATCGGCGGGGAGGCAGTAAAGATCACGCTCCGGGCCGGAATGGTTCTGGAAAAAGACGGGGCGCAGCTGATCGTTGGTGTGGGACGGTCCGCGGACGAAGCCTGAAAGGAACAAAATGAGGGGAGAAAACGAAAACTATGGCATTCGATAAAACGAAAAAGAGTATCAGGGTGACGTTCAATTCGCCGGCGGTACTGATCTTTTCGATCATCTGTCTGGCAGCGCTCATCCTGTCACTGCTTACCGGCGGAAGGTCAAACTATTTATTGTTTGAAACGTACCGGTCTAAGTGGACAGATCCGCTGACGTTTTTAAGGTTGTTTACCCATGTGTTCGGACACGGCGGCTGGGATCATTTCATCGGTAATATGTCTTTCATCCTTTTGCTGGGGCCGATGCTGGAGGAAAAATACGGAACGAAGAAGATCGTTCTGATCATTGCGCTCACGGCACTGGCAACCAGTATCATACATTGCTTTTTGTTTTCCAATGTGAGATTGTGCGGCGCCAGCGGTGTGGTATTTGCCTTCATACTGCTGATCTCATTTACCAGTTTTAAGGACGGGGAACTGCCGGTGACCGTGATCCTGGTAGCGCTCATCTATATCGGTAAGCAGGTGTTTGCTGGGATCGTTTCGCAGGATAATATCTCCAACCTGGCGCATATCATCGGCGGTATCGTCGGTGCGGTCGTCGGATATCACTGGAACAAAAAATAACGTCAGGGGGAAACGGATTTGACCGAAGAAAAGACAAAAGCCTTTTATTCACTATTTGAAGAGATGGCCTATCATATCACGCGGTTGGAGGATTTCAACCGCGAGGCATTTGTGGACTGTCTGAAGCGGATCTGTGAATTGTTTGAAATCGCCAAGGGAGTAACGGAGTTTTATTTAACACCGAAGCATGAAAATGATCATGACGGTGAAATGCTGATCGATTATGATAACGGACATGGCGATGTGATCGTGATGCAGAGACGCATCGTGACCAGATCGAAGGCCGTGCTGATCGGTACGCTGTATGCATCGAAGGATGCCGCACCGCTGGATGAGGAAGAAAGGGAAAAATTAGACCTGCTTCTGCGCACGCTGTTATCCTTTGTCAGTCGTAATCGTCTGATCCAGGTTGTGGAGCAGTTGGGGTTTAACGACGAACAGGGGTTTCCGAATTTACGCTCCTACATACGTTATCTGAATACGATGCAGGAGAAGAAAAAACTGACGGCTATGACCGTAGCCTGTCTTAATCTGCGGCATTTCGGGGTGATCAACCAGGAGATCGGCAGACCTTTGGGAGATAAGGTGATGCGCGGATATTTTGAACTGCTTCAGAAGGCAGTGGGGGAATCCGGCGTGGCCTGCCGTATGGGTGGTGATAACTTTATCCTGTGTTTTGAGAAAAAACTGGTGGATCAGGTTTTGCAGGTCACCATGGGGAAAGCGATTGCCTATGACAGCAAAAACGATAAAAAAGTAATGGTATCTGCCAGTGCGGGACTTTTCAGCATACCGGAAGATTTTGTGCTGGACGGGCCGGGATTTTTGCTGGACCGTATCATGAATGCGGTCGGTATGGCGCGGCAGGGAGCAAACGGCCATGTCGTTTTTTATGATGAGAGTGTAAGCCGGCGCCGGCAGGTGATCCAGCGGCTGCAGGGCGATTTTCCGAAAGCGCTGAAGGAAAGAGAATTTCATGTTTACTACCAGCCGAAGGTGAATGTAGAGACCGGCGAACTGGAAGGCGCAGAGGCACTCTGCCGCTGGATCAAGGACGGAAAGATCGTTTCGCCCGGAGATTTTATCCCGGCACTGGAGCAGGGCTTGGAGATCTGCGACCTGGATTATTATATGCTGGACCGCGTATGCGAAGATATCGCCAGGTGGCTGAAGGAAGGGCGGAATGTGGTGCGTATTTCCGTAAACTTCTCCAGAAAGCATCTGGTGGAGACGGATATGCTGGAACACATTCTGGAGGTGGTCGATAAGCATCAGATCCCGCATGAATATATCGAGGTTGAACTGACTGAAACTACGACAGACGTAGAATTTAAGGATCTGACCCGTGTGGTTATGGGATTGCGCAGTGAGGGCATCTATACGGCGGTGGATGATTTCGGAATGGGGTATTCTTCCCTGAATCTGATCCGTGAGATCCCGTGGCACGTGATCAAGATCGACCGCAGTCTCCTGCCGGCAACGGAAGCAGACGAGGAGAGTATCACCGGGCTGATGTATAAACATGTGGTAAGCATGATCCGCGAACTGGGAATGAATTGCGTGACCGAAGGTGTAGAGACCAAGCGGCAGGTGGATCTGCTGCGGAACACACGCTGTCTGGTGGCGCAGGGCTTTTATTTTGACAAACCGCTGCCGGTGCAGGAGTTTGAAAACCGGCTGGATAAGCAGTTTTATTCGCTGTTTCTGTAAGAAAACAGAAGAGCAGCTGTTCCGAACGGCAAGGTTCTGAACGGTTATAAAGCGAAAGAAATATATCAACGAGAAAGGAATTGAAGTAAGACAATGGCACTATCAAAGAAACCGGTCAAGGGCATGAAAGACGTACTGCCCAGAGAAATGGAGATCCGCACCTATGTACAGGGGCTGATCCGCGATACTTATAAGGGATACGGCTTTACGCAGATCGAGACGCCCTGTATGGAACACATCGAAAACCTGACGAACAAGCAGGGCGGTGAGAATGAGAAACTGATCTTTAAGATCTTAAAGCGCGGTAATAAGCTGGATCTGGCAAATGCGCAGAGCGAAGCGGATCTGGTGGACGGAGGTCTTCGTTATGACCTGACCGTGCCGCTTTCCAGATATTATTCCGAACACGCGAATGAGCTGCCTTCGCCGTTTAAGGCGCTGCAGATGGGAAATGTATGGCGCGCAGACCAGCCGCAGCGCGGACGTTTCCGTCAGTTTATGCAGTGCGATATTGATATTCTGGGCGAGCCGTCCAACCTGGCTGAGATCGAGCTGATCCTGGCGACCACGACACTTTTGGGCAAGCTGAATTTTAAAAATTTCAATATCCGCATCAATGACCGTCGTATGCTGAAGGCAATGGCGTCTTACGCAGGCTTTGCTGAGGCGGATTATGACAGCATCTTTATCATCCTGGACAAGATGGATAAGATCGGCGCGGACGGCGTGGCGAAGGAACTGGCGGAAGCCGGTTATGAAGCGGCGGCCATCGAGAAGTATATGGGACTGTTCAGCGGACTTTCCGGCAAGAACGGCGCAGAGGCGCTGGCTTTCCTGGAAAGCACCATGGGAGAAGCGCTTCCGGAAGCCTGCAGGGATAATCTGAGTGAGATCTTTTCCGGTGTCAATGCGGCAAAGACCGCAGATTTTACGCTGCTTTTTGATCCGACGCTGGTCCGCGGTATGAGTTATTACACCGGCACGATCTTTGAAGTAGAGCTGAAGGAATTCGGTTCTTCCTGCGGCGGCGGCGGCAGATACGATGAGATGATCGGCAAGTTCACCGGACAGAATACGCCGGCATGCGGTTTCTCCATCGGTTTTGAGCGGATCATCACGATCCTTCTGGAGAACGGATTTACGGTGCCGCAGCCGGGCAGCAAGGTGGCATTCCTTGTGGAAAAAGGCATGGACAGAGAGCAGACAGATGCGGTCTTTGTACAGGCAGAGGAATTGCGCCGCGCAGGCAATACCGTTCTGATGGTACGGATGGCGAAGAACAAGAAGTTCCAGAAGGAACAGCTGACGGCAGACGGGTACACCGAGATCAAAGAGTTTTTCAAATAATAGATGAAGAAAAGACGCGGGGGTTATACATGGCAGACATTTATCTTTCCGGAATACGGATCTTGGAAAATGAGGTCAATGCAAAAACTGCGCTGACGCAGGTGGATCCTGCAAGGCGCACAGCGGCAGCGCAGATCAAAGACCCGAAGAAGCGCGCACAGTCCCTGGCAGCGGGGCTCCTGGTGCAGCATGCGGCCAGGGAACGCCTGGGGGATGCGGCACCGGCGGGGATCTATGAGATCGTGACCGGCGAAAAGGGAAAACCGTATTTTAAGGACTTTCCCGATATGCATTTTTCCATATCGCATTCCGGACAGATGGTGCTGGTGGCGCTTTCAGATCGTGTCGTAGGCGCAGACATCCAGGAGTGGAAGGAACTGAAGGCGGATATCGCGGGACGGTTCTTTCATCCGAAAGAGACGGCGTATCTGCGTGGGCTGCCGGCCAGCGCTTCGGAAAAGGCGTTTTTTGACCTGTGGTGTTTAAAAGAGAGTTATATCAAGTATACGGGAGAAGGGCTTTCGCAGCCGCTGGATGAGCTGGATTTCACACAGGTATTACAGGGCGGCGGTTTTGCAGTATTTGAATTTACGGAAGACAGCAGCCGGATCCGTGCCGAGCTGATCGTAGCGCCGCACGGGTATTCTGCGGCGGTGATCGAGGCGTTCTGAAGTTATGCCGGTCATTGCCTGCGGCGGAAATCTATGATACAATCGATTTTAGGGGCGGTACTGATTTTTTTTGGAGAAGGATTGATTTATGGGCAACAGCATGATGACCAGAGTGAAAGTGAACAATGAGATCGATCTGTGCGAGATCGTTGCGGTGAAGAATAAGAAAGTGGAAGATATCCGTCACAGGATCTCGTCGGCCCTGCAGTATGCCAGGATCTCCTATTTTATCCGCTGGCAGGAGCCGGGGCTGGTCGGAAAGGTGTTTTTCCGGGAAAAAGCAAGACCTGTGTTTTGTGTGAATGCAGCACAATTGGAGGATGCCTTGCGGATCTTTGAAGAACTGCACCTGACCAATCAGGAAGTGCATATTCTCGGGGAAAAATCGCAGAATAAATATTCATTATAATTTATTTGAAAAAAATTTAATTTGCATCTTGACATTAATAGTCGAATTTGCTAGAATTAACACTCGGTGATAGAAAGATGCTGCCGTGGCTCAGATGGTAGAGCGTCGCATTGGTAATGCGGAGGTCGGCGGTTCGATTCCGCTCGGCAGCTTTGATCAATTAGATATCGGGGTGTGGCTCAGTTTGGCTAGAGCGCCGTGTTAGGGACGCGGAGGCCGCTGGTTCGAATCCAGTCACTCCGACGTTTATGCGCAGGCCAGACGGGGCTTGCGTTTTTTGCTTTATAAGAAACGTTTTTGCTTTACCGGGAAGGGGGTTATATGGATAAGCTTTATATTGTAATGCCGGCCTATAATGAGGAGGAGAATATCCGGGAAGTGGTAAGAAGCTGGTATGCCTGCCTGGAAGGAAAGGATGCAGGATCCCGTCTGGTCGTGGCAGACAGCGGCTCCTCGGATCTGACGCATAAATATCTGAAGTCAATGCAGCGGGAGATGCCGCAGCTGGAGATTCTCACGGATACGATGAAACAGCATGGTCCGAAGCTCATGGCGCTATATCGTTATGCCATCGGGCAGGGGGCGGATTACGTTTTTCAGACGGATTCGGACGGACAGACGCTGCCGCAGGAATTTCCGCAGTTTTGGGACAAAAGGGAAAAATATGATGTGGTACTGGCAAACCGCCCCGTGCGCGGTGACGGAAAAGCCAGAGCGATCGTAGAAAAGGTCGTATGCCTGTTGTTAAAGATCTATTTCGGGGTGAAAGTGCAGGATGCCAATGCGCCGTTCCGCCTGATGAAGGCAGAGGTGTTGGAGAAGTATCTCGACCGCCTGCCGGAGGATTACAATATCCCGAACATTATGTTTACCACGTACTTTGCTTATTATAAGAATAAGATGAAGTTCATTGATATCACCTTCCGTCCGAGAAAGGCGGGAAAGAATTCCATTAATCTGGGAAAGATCTTTGTCATCGGCTGGAAGGCGCTGGGGGATTTCCGCAGGTTTAAAAAGGCAATGCACTGAGTCGGCGGCAGACTTGACGAGGTTAAGGCCTTGAATTATAATAAAACAGTATGCCCAAAAAAGACTGATTATTGGGGGATGATATGATCAAGAGTATGACCGGTTTCGGACGCTGCGAGACGGAAGAGCACGCGCGTCGAATCACCGTTGAGATGAAGGCAGTCAATCACAGATATCTGGATCTGTCGATCAAGATGCCGAAGAAGTTTAATCCGTTTGAGGCACAGATCCGCAACGTACTGAAAGAGTATATCGAGCGCGGAAAAGTGGACCTTTACATTACCTGTGAAGATCTGGGAGAAGAGAACCTGCAGATCCGCTATAATAAAGCGGTAGCGGCAGAGTATCTGCAGTATCTGAGACAGATGTCCGAAGAATTCGGTCTGGAAGATGATATTCGTGTATCCACGCTGTCACGTTTTCCAGAGGTATTTTCGATGGAAGATGTACAGCAGGATGAAGAAGAAATCTGGCAGGATCTGGAAAAAACAGTGCGCGGCGCAGCAGCTGTCTTTGTGGAGAGCAGAGAGCGGGAAGGCGAAGCACTGAAAGCAGATCTTTTGGATAAACTGGAAAGCATGCAGACGAGCGTAGCGCAGATCGAAGAACGTTCTCCGCAGGTCATTGAGGAATACCGTGAAAAACTGCGTGCCAAGGTGAGAGAGCTTGTCGGTGATGTACAGCTGGATGAGAGCCGTCTGATGATGGAAGTGACGGTATTTGCCGATAAGATCTGCGTAGACGAAGAAATGGTTCGCTTAAAGAGCCATATCGCAGCCATGAGCCAGGAACTGAAGAAAGGCGGCAGTGTGGGGCGCAAGCTTGACTTTATTGCGCAGGAGATGAACCGCGAAGCCAATACGACGCTTTCCAAAGCAAATGACCTGCTGACCTCGGATGCGGCGATCGAGCTGAAGACCGGGATCGAAAAGATCCGTGAACAGATCCAAAACCTGGAATAGCTATAAGCAATGCAAGCATCAGCAAGCCGTGGAAAGCGTCGCTGCTTGCAGCAGACGGTTTGTGCGGCTTGCTGGGGCGTAGGACGGCGCCAGCCGTCCATCCGGCGAACCGAAGGTTTGACGGATGGCATTGCGTGCTAAAATAAGCCGTGGAAAGCGTCGCTGCTTGCAGCAGACGGTTTGACGGATGTGCATTGTAAATCATAGAGGAAACAGCATATGGCAAAACTACTGCATATCGGTTTCGGAAATGTGGTGAATGAGGAAAAGATCATCGCGATCGTCCATCCCGAGGCGGCGCCGATCAAACGTCTCGTGGCACATGCCAGGGAGAATGATCAGGCAGTGGATGCCACACACGGACGGAAGACCAAATCGGTGATCGTGATGGAAGGACAGCAGGTGGTACTGTCGGCGCTGCTTCCGGAAACCATTGTCGGACGAAGTCTGGATATATCGGAGGATACGTGAATGAAGGAAGGTCGGGAAGGCATATTGGTGGTGATCTCCGGTTTTGCGGGAACCGGAAAGGGGACTCTGGTAAAAGGCCTTTTGGAAAAATATGATAATTATGCGCTCTCGGTTTCCATGACCACGAGAAATCCAAGACCGGGCGAAGAAGACGGAGTATCCTATTTTTTTGTCAGCCGGGAAAAATTTGAAGAGACTATTGCGGCACAAGGATTGATCGAGTATGCCAGTTATTGTGATAATTACTACGGAACACCCAAAGCCTATGTGGAAGAGCAGCTGAAGCAGGGGAAGGATGTGATCCTGGAGATCGAGATCCAGGGCGCACTCAAGATCCGGGAGATCTATCCGACGGCATTGTTACTGTTTGTGATGCCGCCCAGTGCACAGATCCTGCGGGACCGTCTCATCGGGCGCGGTACGGAGACACCGGAAGTGGTAAAGAAACGTATGGACCGCGCGGCGCAGGAATCGGAAGGAATTGAGCAGTACGACTACATCGTCGTTAATGATAAGATCGAACAGTGCATCGAAGATACGCACGCGATCATCGAAGCGGCACACTGCAAACCGTTTCGTAACGAACGCTTCATTCAGACGGTACGGGAAGACCTGTATCGTATGAAAACGGAAACGAACTGATCTATAAGGAGGAACAATACTATGATGTTACATCCGTCTTACACCGACCTGATCGAGGTGGTAAACAGCGAAGCAGGTGAGGGCGAGCCGCCTTTGGTAAATTCCCGTTATTCGATCGTGATGGCGACCGCAAAGCGTGCGCGTCAGCTGATCGCAGGACAGCCGGCTCTGGTACCGTCTAAGGGAAAGAAGCCGCTTTCCGTTGCTGTTCAGGAATTGAACGAATCCAAGATCCATATTCTGGGTGACGAGGCATAAAATATCTATGTCAAATGCACGTCACAAGATCATGCTGGTATCCCTGGGATGCGACAAGAATCTGGTAGATTCGGAAATGATGCTGGGGATGCTTTCGGAAGCCGGTTTTGAGATCACGAATGATGAGCAGGATGCGGAAGTGGTTATCGTGAACACCTGCTGCTTCATTATGGATGCAAAAGAAGAGAGCATCACGACACTCATTGAGTACGGCAAACTGAAAGAAACCGCAAAATGCAAGGCACTTATTGCAACCGGATGCCTGGCACAGCGATATGCTGATGAGATCCACAAAGAGATCCCCGAGGTAGATGCTGTGGTAGGCACTTCTGCGTTTGATAAGATCATTGAAGTGGTACAGTCGGTGCTCGGAGGTGAGGTACAGGATGCTATGACGGATCTTACACATACCGTGTCCGGCATGCCAAGAGTACTGTCGACGGGCGGGCATTATGCATATCTGAAGATCGCGGAGGGCTGCAATAAACGATGCACCTACTGCATCATTCCGTCGATCCGGGGGAATTACCGATCGGTACCGATGGAGACGCTTATTGCTGAGGCAAAGCAGCTTGCAGAGGGCGGCGTTCGGGAACTGATCCTGGTCGCACAGGAGACGACGCTCTACGGCATCGATCTGTATGGAGAAAAGACTCTGCCGAAGCTTTTGCGTGAACTGGCAAAGATCGAGGATCTGAAATGGATCCGTCTGCTGTACTGCTATCCGGAAGAGATTACGGATGAACTGATCGAGACGATCGCTGCGGAACCGAAGATCTGTCATTACCTGGATCTTCCCATACAGCATAGTGAAGATGAAGTCTTAAAGCGTATGGGACGTAGAACGCGCAGGGAAGAGCTGGAAAGTACCATTGCAAAGATCCGAAACCGGATACCGGATATCTGTTTGCGCACTACCCTGATCTGCGGTTTCCCGCAGGAGACCGAGGAAGATTACGGCAATCTGAAATCTTTTGTAGAGAAGATGCGTTTTGAACGTCTGGGGGTATTTCCCTATTCTCCGGAGGAAGGGACACCGGCGGAGCAGATGGACGGTCAGATCGATGAGGCAGTCAAAAAGAGCCGTGCGGAAGGCATTATGGCACTGCAGCAGGAGATTGCCTTTGAACAGGCACAGGCGATGGAAGGCCGTGTCCTGGAATGCATCGTAGAGGGGCGTATACCGGAGGAAAATGTGCTGGTATGCCGCAGTTATATGGATGCTCCCGATGTGGACGGATATGTTTTTGTGGATACGGAGAAAGAATACATGAGCGGCACCATTGTACGGATCAAGGTGACCGGTAGTGAAGAATATGATCTGATCGGAGAATTTGCTGATGAATCTGCCGAATAAACTGACAACATTTCGTGTGGTACTGATCCCGTTCTTTGTGGTGTTTTTGATGACTGAACTGGCCGGAGCTGCCTCTAAGTGGGTGGCTTTGGGCCTTTTTATTGTGGCATCACTGACGGATTTTCTGGATGGCTATATTGCCCGGAAGAACAATCTGGTCACAAATTTCGGGAAGTTTATGGCTCCGCTGGCGGACAAGCTTCTGGTAAGCGCGGCGATGATCTGTTTTGTGGAATTGCACAGGATCCCTGCGTGGATCGTGCTGATCATCATCGCACGCGAGTTCTTTATCAGCGGTTTCCGTCTGGTGGCAGCCGAGCAGGGAGTCGTGATCGCGGCCGGCTGGTGGGGGAAGTTTAAGACCGCCTTTCAGATGTTTATGGTGATCTTTATGATCGTGGAATCCGCGTTGAAAGATCAGGCGGTCACACTGGTACCGCTCACGGTTGCTGCGGATGTGTTAATGTATATCTCGCTGGCTTTGACCCTGATCTCCATGGCAGATTATGTGGCAAAGAATAAAGCGGTTTTGAAGGAGCAGAAGTGATATGGTAGTCGAGACCATTTGCATCGGAACAGAGATCCTTTTAGGCAACAGACATCATACAAACGCCAATTATCTGGCGCAGGAATATGCAAAACTCGGCCTTTCCACCTATGCACAGTCGGTGGTGGGTGATAACGAAGAGCGCATCATGGAGGCCCTGCGGCTGGCACTGTCCAGATCGGATCTGGTGGTATTGAACGGAGGGCTCGGGCCCACGCAGGATGATATCACCAAAGAGACCGTAGCGAAGCTTCTGGGACGTGAGATGCATTCCGACGAAGTGACGAAGAAGCACATCGAGGAATACTTCCGGACACGCGGTCAGGTGATGGCGGAGTGCAATCTGCGTCAGACGATGATCCCGGAGGAAGCCAGGATACTGGATAATGAGCTCGGGACCGCACCGGGGATCCTGCTGAACCTGTCCGAGGAAGAGAGTGCAAGATTCCGAAAGACGACCGGGGAGATCCAGACGATCATCCTGTTGCCGGGACCGCCGGAAGAACTGCAGGAGATGTGGCAGAAAAGAGTGGTACCCTATCTGCAGAAACGTTCGGGGGAATTCATCTATTCGGCAACGGTAAAGGTATGCGGACGTACGGAAAGTGAGATCGCGGAGATACTGGATGACGTGATCCGGCAGAATGGGGAAGTGACAGTAGCGCCTTATGCCAGGACCGGCGAGGTGCACCTGCGTGTGACGGCAAAGGCGGCGGACGAAAAGACGGCGAAGAAGCTGGTGAAACCGGTGGTCAAAGAGATCAAGACCAGACTGGGGGACAGTGTATATACCACGGATGAAGACGTGACCTTGGAAAAGGCTGTCGTGGATCTGCTCCTGGCCAATGAGCTGACGGTCACCACAGTAGAATCCTGTACCGGAGGCCTGATCGCGGGACGGCTGATCAATGTGCAGGGCGTATCGGAAGTATATAAATCCGGCTTTGTTACATATTCGAACAAAGCAAAGCGGAAACTGGTCGGCGTGAAACGCAAGACACTGGATAAATACGGGGCTGTCAGTGAACAGACCGTGCGTGAGATGGTCGGCGGGGCAACGCTGTTTAACCGTGCAGATGTAGCGGTAGCGGTATCCGGCATCGCGGGACCGGACGGCGGAACGGAAGAAAAGCCGGTAGGGCTTGTATATATCGCAGTCAGTGTCTGCGGTGTGGTAACGGTCAAAGAATACCATTTTATCGGGAACCGCGCGATGATCCGCGAGCGTGCCGTGGCTGCGGCGCTGGATCAGATGCGCAGATGTATCCTGGAGTACTACAGCAAGCTGACATTCGGGAAAGAGGAGTAACGCGTGGACAGAAAAACGATAGAACTGGTCGTACCGAGTTACAATGAAGAATCATGTGTCGGGCTGTTTTACGACGCGGTCAAAAAACTGTTTGACGAACAGCTGAAGGCATATGATTTCCGCATTATCTATGTGGATGACGGGAGCAGCGATTCAACCCTGGAGAAGGTAAAGAAGATCGCTGCAGACGCGCCCGAAGGTCAGGTGCATTATATTTCCTTTTCGCGAAATCTCGGAAAGGAAGCTGCAATCTATGCCGGACTGGAACACTCTGCCGGAGATTTTGTGGCCGTGATGGATGCGGATCTGCAGCATCCGCCTGCCCTTCTGATCGATATGCTTCATGCAATCGAAGAGGAAGGCTATGACAGCTGCGGGGCGCGCAGAGAGGACCGTAAGGGGGAAGGCGCGATCAAGCGCATATTCTCCGTGGCATATTATCATATCGTTAATCGTATGACGGTTGTAGAACTTACTCCGGGTAGTACGGATTTTAGACTGATGAGCCGCAGGATGGTGGATGAGGTACTGAAACTGACCGAGCGGGAGCGTTTTACCAAAGGTATTTTTGCCTGGGTCGGATTTAAGACAAAGTGGATCCCATACCATAATGTGGAACGTGCTGCGGGAAAATCCAAATGGAGTATACGCGGGCTGCTGCATTATGCAGCCAGCGGACTGCTCTCTTTTGCAAGGGCACCGCTGCGTTTTGCCATCTATCTGGGGGCAGTTGGTCTGCTGGCGGCATTCATCGACCTGATCCTGCTGATCGCGGGAGGATGTTCCGCCGGAGCATTTCCCGAGGCAATACAGGTGGTGATCTTCTTATTGTTGTTATTCGGCGGTCTCACGGTTATGCTGCTGGGACTGGTAGGAGAATATCTTGCACGTATTCTGGCCGAAGCAAAGCAGAGGCCGTTATATATCATCAGGGAGTCTAATTATGGCAAATCAGATCGTAAAGCTGGGTGATTTTGAAGTAGGAAATAATGAGGTACCGTATTTTATCGCGGAGATCGGCATCAATCACAATGGGGATATGCAGATCGCAAAGAAACTGATGGATGCGGCATTTGCCTGCGGATGGAACTGTGTAAAGTTTCAGAAGCGCACGCCGGACATTGCGGTGCCGGAAGCGCAAAAAAACGTGATGCGTGATACGCCGTGGGGGCAGATGACGTATCTGGATTATAAGAAACATATCGAATTTGAAAAACCGGAGTATGACGTGATCGACCGGTACTGTAAGGAAAAACCGCTGGCATGGACGGCATCACCGTGGGATATCCCGAGCCTGGAGTTTCTGCTGCAGTATGACCTGCCGTTTATCAAGATAGCCTCTGCGGGCAACGGTAATCCGGAACTGTTGAAGAAAGCGGCACAGACCGGCATTCCGCTGATCATGTCGGACGGTATGTGTACACAGGAAGAGCTGGATAAAGCGGTTTCCCTGCTGGAGGACTATAGCAATGGCGATTACATTCTGCTGCATACCAATTCGACCTATCCGGCGCCGGTGGATTCGCTGAATCTTGCCTATATGCAGACGCTGAAAGAGCGTTATCACTGCGTGGTCGGTTACAGCGGACACGAGCAGAATCTGGAGCCCAGTGTGGTGGCGGCAACCCTGGGAGCCAGGGTGATCGAGCGGCACGTGACTTTGTCCCATGATCTGTGGGGGACGGACCAGAAGGCCAGCCTGGAGATCAATGCGATGTATATGCTGTACCGCCGCTGTCTGGATATCCGCAAAATGATCGGAAGCGGGGAGAAGACACTTGACGAAAACGAACGAAAAGTAAGGGAAAAGCTCAAAGGAAACTGATACGAATACTGATACGTGAATATTTACTGTCCGGGTGATTGACATCCGGACAGTTTTATGTTATTTTTCTATCTGTCTTGGGAAGAATTATTTCCTTCTGTGACTGCAGGGGATGCGGTCCGACGAGAAGACATATCGTCTTCGAGATTCACCAAAGCGGTTTTCGTGATTTTGATGATTGATTTTGTGGAAGGGGTGATATTGTGTAATTTATTGGACAGATAAATTGATAAAAATATTTATGTAAAGCAGTTGACAAATCCGAACAAATGTTTTATAGTGATTAATTGAACGGATGTTCGGGATGCCGACTTCAGAAAAGTATTTCAGAAAAAGAATCTCAGAATAAGGAGAAAGATCAGATTATGGAAAGAGAAGAAAAGTTAAAAGCATTGGAAGCTGCCATGGTGCAGGTGGAGCGTCAGTTTGGTAAAGGCGCGGTGATGAAGCTTGGCGATCCGGCATCCCGGTTAAATGTAGAAACGATCCCTACCGGATCTTTAAGTTTGGATATCGCTCTTGGTCTGGGCGGCATTCCCAAGGGACGTGTGATCGAGATCTATGGTCCGGAATCTTCCGGTAAGACTACGGTTACCCTGCATATGATCGCAGAGGTACAGAAGCGTGGCGGCATTGCCGGTTTTATCGACGCTGAGCATGCACTGGATCCGGTCTATGCGGCAAATATCGGTGTGGATGTGGACAACCTGTATATCAACCAGCCGGATTACGGTGAGCAGGGGCTGGAGATCGCGGAAACGATGGTACGTTCCGGCGCAATGGATATCGTAGTCATCGACTCGGTAGCAGCGCTGACACCGAAGGCAGAACTGGACGGCGATATGGGCGATTCCCACGTAGGTCTTCAGGCAAGACTGATGTCGCAGGCTCTGCGTAAGCTGGCAGGCGCTATCAGCAAGTCCAACTGCACGGTTGTATTTATCAACCAGCTGCGTGAAAAAGTCGGTGTATTTTACGGCAATCCCCAGGTGACCACCGGTGGTAACGCTCTGAAATATTATGCATCCGTACGTATGGAGATCCGCAGAGTGGAACAGCTTAAGAATGGGGGAGAGTTTATCGGTAACCGTACGAGAGCAAAGATCGTTAAGAATAAAGTGGCGCCGCCGTTTAAGGAGGCAGAATTCGATATCATGTTCGGCGAAGGCATCTCCTACGAAGGCGATCTTCTGGATCTGGCAGCGGATGTGGACGTAGTAAACAAGAGCGGCGCATGGTATGCATACAACGGCAATAAGATCGGTCAGGGACGCGAGAATGCAAAGATCTATCTGAAGGAGCATCCGGATGTATGCGCTGAGATCGATAAGAAGGTTCGTGAGCATTATAACATCGGAGGCACTCCGTCGGAGATCGATCTGAAGCCTGTAAAGGCGCAGAAGGGCCGTAAGAAGGCTGATGATGCGGAAGATGAAGAGTGATGATCATAACAGGGTTAAAACGTCTCGGCAAGGGACGATATGAAGTGTATCTTGATGGCGAGGTCGCATTTGTTTTATACAAGGGCGACCTCGCCCGTTATGACCTGCATGAGGGAGAAGAGCTTA
Organism: Lachnospiraceae bacterium; assembly: GCA_017508825.1. Lineage (GTDB taxonomy): Bacteria > Bacillota > Clostridia > Lachnospirales > Lachnospiraceae > NK4A136. Next base: position 15,391 of record JAFWRC010000172.1, on the reverse strand, counting down.
CTGAAGAGTGCAGACAGCAGATCTATAGTGAAACGCTTCAAAAAAGAGCGGTGAACCGTATTCTGTTCTTATTGCAATCCAGAGACTATACGTATCACGAACTGAAAGAGAAACTGCGGCAGGGACAGTATCCGGATGAGATCACGGAAGGAGCATTATCTGAAGTATCCGCATACGGATACATTAACGATGCAAACTATGCTGAAAGGTATGTTGAATGCTATCGGGATAGAAAAAGCCTGGGAAAGATCCGGCAGGAGCTGCTTCGGCGCGGGATCGACCGTGAAACCGTAGATGATGCGATCGGGGAAGGACGCAGACAGCAGGAGGCATCCGCGGAAAACCTGGAACAGATGCAGATCCGGCGGCTTCTCGAAAAGAGACATTTTGATCCGGCATGCACTGATCGTAAGGAGAAAGACAGACACTATGCATTTCTGATCCGCAGGGGCTATTCGTCTTCGGATATCATGGCGGTTTTTCGGGAATACAAAGACGGGCAAATCCTTGATGAGTATAGCTTGACATAAGTTTACAAAAAATCTATAATGGATATATTGTGATAACATTAAGTTATTTGTTTGCACAATGAAAACTAAATATTTTTAAGGAGGTGCTCCTGTATCATGCCATATGTGATAGGTGCGGTGATTGCAGTCGTTGTCACGCTCATTATTGCGGTACCGGTTGTGTCAAAACTTGCTGTACAGAAGTATAGACAGGAAGAAGAGACCAAGATCGGCAACGCAGAGGAGAAGGCAAGAAAGATCATTGATGATGCCCTGAAAGATGCAGAAGAGAAGAAGCGGGAGAGCCTGATCGAAGTGAAGGAAGAGACCATTAAGGCCAAGAATGAACTTGATCGGGAACTCAAGGAACGCAGAAATGAGATAAGCCGTTCCGAACGCCGAATCCAGCAGAAGGAAGAGAACATCGATAAGAAGACGGAAGCAATCGAAAGAAGAGAGCAGAGCCTGACACAGAGAGAAGCCAATCTCAATCAGAAACGTGATGAGGTGGAGAAACTCAGTGTACAGCGTGTACAGGAACTGGAACGAATCTCTGGTTTATCCTCCGACCAGGCAAAAGAATTTTTGTTGAAAACCGTTGAAGAAGAAGTAAAGCATGAAGCAGCAATGAAGATCAAGGAAGCTGAGCTTCGTGCGAAGGAAGAAGCGGACAAGAAGGCGAAGGAGTATGTGGTAACAGCCATCCAAAGATGCGCTGCAGATCACGTCTCCGAAACAACGATCTCGGTGGTACAGCTGCCCAGCGATGAGATGAAGGGCAGGATCATCGGCCGTGAAGGGCGAAACATCCGTACATTGGAAACAATGACCGGTGTGGAACTGATCGTTGATGATACGCCGGAAGCAGTCGTACTTTCCGCATTTGATCCGGTCAGACGTGAAGTTGCCAAGATTGCATTGGAAAGACTGATCGTTGACGGTCGTATCCATCCGGCCCGTATCGAGGAAATGGTGGATAAGGCACGCAAGGAAGTGGAAAGCATTATGAAGGAAGAGGGCGAAGCGGCATTGTTGGAATGCGGTGTACACGGCCTTCATCCGGAATTGGTCAAACTGATCGGACGACTGAAATTCCGTACAAGTTTCGGACAGAACGCTTTAACCCATTCGATCGAGGTGTCCCAGCTGGCAGGACTTCTGGCGGCGGAATTGGGATTGGATGCTCGTCTTGCAAAACGTGCCGGACTTCTGCACGATATTGGTAAGGCGATCGACCACGATATGGAAGGCTCCCATGTTCAGTTAGGTACGGAACTCTGCAAAAAGTACAAAGAATCTGCAGTAGTTGTGAATGCGGTAGAAGCACACCACGGTGATGTAGAACCGCAGTCTCTGGTAGCCTGTTTAGTACAGGCAGCGGATGCGATCTCGGCAGCAAGACCGGGCGCACGTCGTGAGACGCTTGGTACGTATACGAACAGACTGAGCCAGTTAGAGGAAATCACAAATTCTTTCAAGGGTGTAGACAGATCTTTTGCAATTCAGGCCGGTAGAGAGGTTCGGGTAATGGTAGTTCCTGAGCAGGTATCGGATGATGACATGGTGATCCTGGCAAGGGATATCTCAAAGAAAGTAGAAGATGAGATGCAGTATCCCGGTATGATCAAGGTCAACGTGATCAGAGAATCCCGAGTTGTAGATTATGCAAAATAATCAAAACTAACAAAAATTCAATTCAAAAAGAGTTCCGTTCGCGGGACTCTTTTTTTGGCTTATTTTCATCGAAGCGAATGTTTTGCAAGCAGAATGCTTTTTATAATGGGGGATCGAATAGGCAATAAAAAAACCGGAAGTAAACTTCCGGTTGGGTGCTGCGGAGAATGGGACTTGAACCCACACGAGATTGCTCCCACAAGATCCTTAGTCTTGCTCGTCTGCCAGTTCCGACACCTCCGCGCAACATTGATATTTTATCAAATAGAACGAAAAATGTCAAATAAAAAATGATCGAAAAAAAGAAAAAAAATATTTGAAAAAGTTGTTGACAAGAAACGTACTATGTAGTAATATATCCTTGTTGCGCGGGAAACGCAAAACAAAACGCAGGAATGGCGGAATTGGCAGACGCGCACGGTTCAGGTCCGTGTGAAAGCAATTTCATGGGGGTTCAAGTCCCCCTTCCTGCAGAAAGGATTTCGAGAGATCGAAATCCTTTTTGTTTTATCTCAGAATTATATTCAGGTGAAAAAGAAGAGCGTCTCCGCTGATCATTGCGGAGACGCTCTGCTCATTATTAATTCTTTTTCCTTTGCATTCCTTTGGCAAGCTTTTTAAGAACCTGTGCTGCATTTTCATATTGATCAGGGGCGATTTTTTGCTTTGCGAATGCCGCGTATTGCAGGCTTTCGTTAAGCGTGCGTATATCACCTTCATCCAGGCCTTTAAAGCGTTCCTGATGCGTTTGAAGCCACTTGTCGAAGTCACGCAGAGTGGGGTGCTGGTCCGCCATCTGACGCTTACGAATAAATGTTTGCAGAAGTCTGCGGTATTGATATAGAAGAGCGTCATCATACTGCGAAGCTTTGCAGAGCTTTTGTATACGTATCCGATCTGCCTGGATCCGCACAAACGGCCACGAGAGCAGAGATAATATCAAAAGACTTAACAGGATCAGGAATGGCCGGTAGAGGAAACGTAAGCTGCCTAATACAGCAAAGATGCTGTTACCGATCTGATCGGCCACTTCCAGTGTAGCACCGTCATCCGCGGAAGAGGCAGTATCAGTATTCCTTCTGGTCTGCGTCATCAAGCCGGAGAACAGACCATACAGATCCAAACTCATAGAAGTGTCCTCTGTAGACGGAGGCGTCATCTCATAGGGGATCCAGCCGTAGCCGTCGAGATAGATCTCAATCCAGGCATGCGCGGCAGCGTCCGGAAGCTCGACCTCCACAATACCGCTTTCGGAAAGGCTGTCGGTTCCGATGGCCCAGTTTTCGATATCCGTGCTGATCGGTTTACCATCCATTACTGCGGTAAGAGAAAGCATATAGCCTTCGCAATACCGTGTGGGAATTCCCATATTGCGCAGGATCATCGTGGCCGAAGAAGCAAAGTGTGCACAATATCCGCGTTTTTGGTTATTTAAGAAATAGTCTACGACATCACGGTCACGCGGTGTGGTTCCGGGGGTCATTGTATAATCATAGTTGGCGGCAAAATAACGTTTCAGAGTAGCGGCTACGCCTAAACGATACTGCTGATTGTTCTTATACTGCTCCAGTTCGGCTTCGTTGTTGGGAAGGGTATAAACCTGTTCCGGGTCATATTCCGTACGCTCTGTGCTGACGGAGGAAAGCTCGTTGACCCGGTTCAGACCTGCTGTCTCGCAAAATTCTTCCAGAACGGGTTTCAGTTTCTCCGGGATCTGCAGATAGTTATCATAAACAAAATCTTCATAGGCGCAGGTCATAGTCGGATTAGGTGAATAATTGATGGAAGAGGAGTAGGGGAGGTAAAGCACTTCATACATCGGCGCTTTTTTGTTGCCATCTTCCGCATAGGACAGGATCGTTTCCGTGGGATCCAGAAGAGTTTTGGCATTTTGAAACGCCTCATCATCATAATATCCGAAAACATTGAAAGATGAATTACGGGTGGGTTCTTTATCATAGAAAGAAAAATACGGATAATAATTATAGGTTTTATCAGCGTCTACGTTGCAGATCCACATTTTTGCGTAGAAGTTGTTGTTATCATACAGATCGTCTGTTGTAAAGTCGCGGTTTAAAGCCAGCTGGGGGGTATATCCCTGAATATCGCGCATGTGGAGATTAAAAGAGTTTTCCTGCACGGTTTCTCCGTTTTCCGTAACATAGGCATAGTCACGGAAGGTGCTGTTATCGTAAGTGACACCGTTATAGCCTTTCAGGTAGATCGTATCAGAGGAATACGGAACCAGACGGACGATGAGGTCCGTTTCGAAATCCGGGCTGACATTGCCGATACCGCCAAGCTGTCCGTGGGCCAGACCGCCCTTGGCATTGTAACGGTCAAACAGGGAATAGATACCGTTCTGGACAGCAGCTTTCATAAAACGGTCAGTCGTATCTTTTACCTTGTTGGAGATGTATTTTCCGTTAAAATCCGATGAAAAGATGGCGCCGGTGATCAAAAGGAACAGAGATGCCAGGATCACGCTGTAAATGGATACAGACAGCATGCCTTGACTGGAGGCCAGATAGGTATGCCGGGTTTCCTTTTTGCGCCGTTTCCGGTCAAAGAACTGCGTTTTATCGTACCGGTAGGGCAGAGCGAAATGGCCGGAACGTCCCAGCATAGCGACTGCGATATATACCGAGATCAAAAGCACCAGATAGGGAAGCGGCGGAACGATATCGATATAGAACGGCAACTGCAGTGGCAGGAAGGTCAGCAAAAATGTCATGGGCAGGTTCATATAACCGGAGATGGAGATGTTGAGCAGGATGGAGAAAAACCATCCCATAAACAGCATGGCTGCGGTAACAGTCAGATAGCGGTTCTGGATCACTTCCGCCGATTCTCTTGTAGCCAGTAAATGAAAATAATCGGAGTATTTATTGAATACTTCGTTGGTAAACGCCTGATAACCGGAGTTGATATGCCAGTAAAAACGGACGGAAAAAAAGATAAAACCGGCAAATACAATAAAATAACCGGTATAAAAGCTGACTTTGTTGTAGTATAAAAAAGCAGTCAGAAAAGCAAGGCCATACAGACCGATGATCACTATGGGCATGGAAAACGGCAGGTCGAACGAAGAGGCCATGGCGCCCAGAAGACCGAAACACACCATAAAGATCAAAAGGGACCTGATAAAACAGAGATAGAAGCGGTTCTGTTCTTTGGACGACGTAATGTCACCGAGCGTTACGCCATAGCGTTCCAGCTCGAAATTACGCTTCCGGTTCTCTTTTTTCTGTTCGGAAGTGAGTTTGATTTTTTTCGGAGTTGTACTCAGTTGTATGGTCTTTGGCATAATGTGATATTTCCAATCTTAATAGCTTTCAATTACAGCGGGCGGAACGACATTGCCGCCTGCGATACGGATGACACCGTACATATCCGGAAACTGCTCGGTAAAGCGGTGATATGCAGCAGAGCGGACCTCCGGTTTGATCAGATACAGTTCATAAAGTGAGATCAGCAGTTCCTCTTCGTTGGAGATCTTTTTCAGTTCAAACGAATGACTGGAGGGACGGTACAGTGCTACACGGAACAATTCTCTGGCTTTGAGCAGGCGCAAGCCAAGGCTGTAAAAGGCGGATAACGTTCCCTGCAGACTTTCCCGGTCCAGTTCCGGCAGGATCAGGTAATACAGATCCCGGGCGCGGTCATATTCTTTGACCATCAGTTCATCGGTCTTTGCCGTCATTTTCCAGTGGATGTCCTTCATGCGGTCACCCGGCTGGTATTCCCGCAGCTGGAGCAGATCGTTGGTCAGTTCACCATCGGGCGACGGCTGGCTGTCCTCGGCTTCGATCGCGGCTTTGGTCAGACGGATCTCCGGCAGCTCCCGCTCTTCCGGAAGGATCGGAACGGTCCCTTTCCAGTGAAAAGGAAGCGAAAAACTGTAGAAATGCAGAAAATCGGTAACATAGATCCCGTTGATCTCAAAAGAAAACATACCGGCAGCCTTTGTCTGGAAAGGGAGTCGATAGGTGTTTTCTCTGCGGCTTTCCGCAGGCAGAATGATCGTCTGACTGATTTCGCTCGGAAGGTAGATATTCTCATAATGAAAATGAACTTCACAGTTTAACAGCGGAACGATCGTGGGATTGTTCAGGATCAGTTTGACGATCAGATCATGCGGCAGCTGGATCGTGCCGGACGGAAGCTGCACATCAAGCTTAAGATGCGTATAGGCATAGCGTGTGGCGGCAATCGAAATGACCGGCAGGAGCAGCATCAGAAGCAGCAGTACGATCAAAAGGGGCTGACGGTAGAACATGGTACCTAAAAATACGAGTACTGCTGCCCCGAAATAAGAGATAATATAAGGTAGATTGCGTTTTATCATAGCATTGTCACGCCCGTATCAGTTGATCCGGGGAATGGATACCTGTTTCAGCACGTTATCCAGCAGTTCGTCCACGGTCAGACCGCCGGCTTTGGACTGGGCATTCAGACGCACTCTGTGTCCGGCTACACTATGGAAGATATCGTGGATATCTTCCGGCAGTACAAAATCACGGCCGGCAAACCAGGCATAAGCACGAGCCATCTTCATCAGTGCGATGGATCCGCGGGGGCTTAAGCCGAGAGCAAAGTATTCCGGATTACGGGTTGCTTCGGTCAGAGCCACGACATATTCATACAGGCTTTCGTCCACATGCAGATCGTGAACGGTCTTTTGGATCTGCAAAAGACCTGCTGTATCGATCACCTGCCGAATGCCGGTCATATCGATGGAAGAATCGCCTTTCAGGATCGCAATGGCGTTTTCCTGATCAGGATAGCCCATGGTTAAGCAGATCATAAAACGGTCCAGCTGGGATTCCGGCAGCTTCTGGGTACCGGAGGAACCGAAGGGGTTCTGTGTTGCCAGCACGAAGAACGGCTGCGGTACTTCACGGGTTACCCCTTCTACGGTCGCATGACGCTCTTCCATAACTTCCAGAAGAGCGGATTGTGTTTTCGGAGAAGTACGGTTGATCTCGTCGGCAAGGAAGAGATTGGTGTAAATGGAACCCTCCTGGAAACGGAATTCACCGCTGGCTTTGTCATATAACTGAAAACCGAGCAGGTCACTCGGGAGAACATCCGGAGTGAACTGTACACGGCGGTAATCCATAGAGAGCGCCCTGGAGATGGAAACGGCGAGCGTGGTCTTTCCTACGCCGGGGATATCTTCCAATAATACATGTCCGCCGGCAAAGATCGCGCAGAGTGTCAGCTTGATCACTTCATCTTTACCATGGATCACCTTTCGGATCTCGTTTAAAAGTTCATTTGGTACCTGATTCATTTTCTAAGTTTCCTTCCGCAAAGAATTATCTTATTCATTTTAATCGATAGTCCGTTCTATTGCAAGGAAATTGAGTGAACAGCACCTTTTTTCGTGTGAAAAAAATGTGAAGTCGATTTTTCTTGCCATGGTCTATATCTTGTGCTAGAATAACACAGATCAAAATTTCATATCTATATCTAATGTGGAGGCACGGATGAAAGCATTTTTGATACTGGAAGACGGTACGGTATTTTCCGGCACACATATCGGAGCGGACAAAGACGTCGTCAGCGAGATCGTATTTAATACTTCTATGGCAGGATACCCGGAAGTTTTAACAGACCCGTCCTATGCAGGACAGGCGGTGTGCATGACTTATCCTTTGATCGGCAATTACGGAATTGTCACGGAGGACATGGAATCCGTGCGCCCCTGGCTGGACGGACTGATCGTTCGGGAACTGTCTCGTATGCCGAGCAATTTCCGGACCGATATGACAATACAGGAATTTCTGGAAAAATATGAGATCCCGGGAATAGCAGGGATCGATACCAGAGCACTCACGCGTCTTTTGCGTGACAGCGGTACCATGAACGGTCTGATCACCACCAATGCCGACTATGATATGGCGGAGGTTAAGGCGCGTTTAGCGGCGTATAAGACCGGCGAAGTGGTAAAGAAGGTGACCTGTAAGGAAAAATATGTAGTGCAGGGATCCAAAACTCTGGAAGAGAACGGACCGATCTCGGGCAGCTCTGTTTATACGGGAGAAAAAGAGAAGCGGCCGAGTATGGTAAAGAAACTGAATGGCGCAGGTAAGAAGATCGCCATGCTGGATCTGGGACTGAAGATCAATATCGTGCGTTCCTTAGCACAGCGCGGCTGTGAAGTGACGGTATATCCGGCAACAACCAGCGCAGACGAGATCCTGAAAAGCAATCCGGACGGCATCATGCTTTCCAATGGCCCCGGGGATCCCAAGGACTGCGGAACGATCATCGATGAGGTGCGTAAGCTCTATGAGAGCGATGTGCCTATTTTTGCAATCTGTCTGGGGCATCAGCTGATGGCTCTGGCGACCGGCGCGAATACTTATAAATTGAAATACGGACACCGCGGCGGTAACCATCCGGTGAAGGATCTGGCCGACGGACGGGTGTATATTTCTTCCCAGAACCATGGTTATGTGGTAGATATGGACAGCCTGGATCCGAAGGTGGCGACACCTGCATTTATCAATGTAAATGACGGGACCAACGAGGGACTGAATTATACCGGAAAGAAAGTCTTTACTGTACAGTTCCACCCGGAAGCATGTCCGGGACCGCAGGACTCCGGTTATCTGTTTGACCGTTTCATAGAGATGTTATAAACCGGACAGGGTTCGTAATGGAATCCTGTCCGGTTTATAACAGCCCGAAGCACTTGCTGCTGAGGGCGTACAAAAGAGTAAAGCGGGCGATGGCAGCCTGCTCTTTGCGAAGCAAAATTTAAATGCAGGCTGCCGTAACTGTTTAGAACCCTGCGGGTTCTGAACAGTTATCCTGTCCGTTCATTGTGTGATCATAGTAGAGGGAGTTAAGAAAATGCCTAAGAATCCTGATGTAAAAAAAGTACTGGTGATCGGTTCGGGACCGATCGTGATCGGCCAGGCAGCCGAGTTTGACTATGCAGGTACCCAGGCCTGCCGTTCTTTGAAAGAAGAAGGCGTGGAAGTGGTACTGATCAATTCCAACCCGGCGACGATCATGACCGACGGAGATATCGCGGATCACGTATATATCGAGCCGCTGACGATCGAAGTGCTCAAGAAACTGATCCTGAAGGAAAAGCCGGACAGCATCCTGCCGAATATGGGCGGACAGGCGGGCTTGAACCTCGGTATGGAACTCGAGGAGAGCGGTTTCTTAAAAGAGCATAATGTGCGACTGCTGGGAACGACGGCAGAGACGATCCGTAAGGCGGAAGACCGGCAGGCATTTAAGGATACGATGGAAGCAATCGGCGAACCGTGTGCACCGTCCAAGGTGGTAGAGACCGTGGAAGACGGTGTGGCATTTACCAAAACGATCGGTTACCCCGTGGTACTGCGTCCGGCCTATACCCTGGGCGGCAGCGGCGGCGGTATCGCGCACAATCAGGTGGAACTGGAAGAGATCCTGGAGAACGGCCTGCGTCTTTCCCGCGTGGGACAGGTACTGGTGGAGCGCTGCATCGCCGGCTGGAAAGAGATCGAGTATGAGGTAATGCGAGACAGCGCCGGCAACGTGATCACCGTCTGCAATATGGAAAATATCGATCCGGTGGGCGTACATACCGGTGACTCCATCGTTGTGGCACCGAGCCAGACCTTATCGGATAAGGAATATCAGATGCTGCGTTCCTCAGCACTCAATATCATCAGCGCCCTGGGCATCACGGGCGGATGTAATGTACAGTTTGCGCTGCATCCCACCAGTTTTGAATATTGTGTCATCGAAGTTAACCCTCGTGTGAGTCGTTCCTCGGCACTGGCCTCCAAGGCGACCGGATATCCCATCGCCAAGGTATCCGCAAAGATCGCCTTGGGCTATACCCTGGATGAGATCAAGAATGCGGTGACCGGCAAGACCTACGCCAGCTTTGAGCCGGCCCTGGACTATTGCGTGGTCAAGATGCCGCGTCTTCCGTTTGATAAGTTCCTGACAGCAAAGCGTACCCTGACTACACAGATGAAGGCAACTGGTGAGGTCATGAGCATCAGCACCAACTTTGAGGGCGGCCTGATGAAGGCACTGCGTTCTCTGGAGCAGCACGTGGACTGCCTGCGCTCTTATGACTTTTCCGCGCTGTCCAAAGAAGAACTGCTGGATCGTCTGCAGAAGGTAGATGATATGCGTATCTTCGTGATCGCAGAAGCAGTGCGCAAGGGCATTTCTTATGAGGATATCCACCGTATCACCATGGTGGACAACTGGTTCATTGATAAGATCGCGATCCTGACCGAGATGGAAACGAGACTGGAGTCCGAAGAGCTGACCGAGGAGCTGCTGCGGGAAGCAAAGCGGCTGGAGTTCCCGGACAATGTGATCGCCAGACTGTCCGGCAAGGAAGAGAAGACATCAAGGCATTGCGTGATCAGTTCGGCATCCACGCGGCATTTAAGACGGTAGATACCTGTGCGGCAGAGTTTGCGGCAGAGACACCGTATTACTATTCTGTATTTGACGGCGAGAACGAATCCCTGCCGGAGAGCAAGGGCCGCAAGAAAGTCATGGTACTCGGTTCCGGCCCCATCCGTATCGGACAGGGTGTGGAATTTGACTATTGCTCCGTACATGCCACCTGGGCGTTTGCAAGAGCAGGATACGAGACCATCATTGTAAATAACAACCCGGAGACCGTCAGCACGGACTTTGATATCGCGGATAAGCTGTATTTTGAGCCGTTGACACCGGAAGATGTGGAAAATATCGTAGACATTGAGAAACCGGACGGCGCTGTGGTACAGTTCGGCGGACAGACGGCCATCAAGCTGACGGAAGCGCTGATGAAGATGGGCGTGGAGATCCTGGGCACCAAGGCTGAGGATGTGGATGCGGCAGAAGACCGTGAGCTGTTCGACCGCATCCTGGAAGAAACCGGGATCCCGCGCGCAGCCGGCGGCACCGTATTTACCGCAGAGGAAGCAAAGGCAGTGGCCAATCGTCTGGGATATCCGGTACTGGTACGGCCTTCTTATGTACTGGGCGGACAGGGCATGCAGATCGCACTTTCCGATGCGGAAGTAGAAGAATTTATGGCGGTCATCAACCGCTATACTCAGGAGCATCCGGTGCTCGTAGATAAATATTTGATGGGTAAGGAACTGGAAGTGGATGCCGTATGCGACGGCGAAGACATCCTGATCCCGGGCATTATGGAGCACGTAGAGCGTACCGGCGTGCATTCCGGTGACTCCATCTCCGTATATCCGGCACATACCATTGCGGATACCGTAAAGGAGCGTATCGCGGAATATTCAAGAAGACTGGCAAAGGCGCTGCATGTAAAGGGCCTCATCAATATCCAGTTTATTGCTATCAGTGAAGAAGTGTATGTCATCGAGGTGAACCCGAGATCTTCCCGTACCGTGCCATATATCAGTAAGGTAACGGGTATCCCCATCGTGGATCTTGCGACGCAGGTGATCCTGGGCAAGAAGATCAAAGAGCTGGGCTATGAACCGGGACTGCAGCCGAATGCAGGACATATCGCGATCAAGATGCCGGTATTCTCCTTTGAGAAGATCCGTGGTGCCGAGATCAGCTTAGGGCCGGAAATGAAATCCACCGGTGAGTGTCTGGGTATCGGCAGAACCTTTGACGAAGCGCTGTACAAAGCATTTATCGGTGCGGGCTTTGATCTGCCGAAGCACAAGCAGATCATCATTACCGTAAAGGATGCCGACAAGGGCGAGGCAATCTCCATCGGACGCCGCTTTGCAAAGCTGGGATACACCATCTATGCAACACGCTCTACGGCAGCAGCACTGAATGATTCCGGTGTAAAGGCACGTAAGGTCAATAAGATCCATCAGGAATCCCCGACGGTCATGGACCTGCTGCTGGGCCACCGTATCGACCTGGTGATCGATACCCCGACCCAGGGGCGCGATAAGTCCCGTGACGGCTTCCTGATCCGCCGTACGGCCATTGAGACCGGAGTGAACTGTCTGACCAGTCTGGATACGGCAAATGCCCTTCTGACCAGCCTGGAAGCCAAGGAAAACGAAGACGCGTTAGAATTAGTGGATATTACCAAGATTTTATGATATGATACCATAAGGTTCTCAGCAAATGCGGCCGAAACTGCTTGCAGTTTGCGGACGTATATGCCGAGAACCGCGCAAACATGAGCAAGCAGCAAGATGCCAATCAGGCATCGAAGCGGATTGCGAATGGTTGCTGAATTGCGGGAGTTGCGTAGCAACGGAGCAATTCGAAGGTATCCGTGTAGAAAAGATATATGACAGCAACGAAAACAAATTACCAAAAGCAATTGGAAGAAGTTTTAGCGCGCGAGCAGGGCAAGCGCCCCAAATTGCTCTTGCATACCTGCTGTGCACCGTGTTCCAGTTACTGTCTGGAATATCTGCTGGAACATTTTGATATCACGGTGTTTTACTACAATCCGAACATCACGGAGGAAGCGGAATACCGGCACCGGGCAGCGGAACAGCAGCGGTTGATCGAAGCGCTGGGGAAGGACATCGGGCGTACGGCTTCCTTTATGGAAGGTGCTTACGAACCACAGCGATTCTTAGAAGCATCCAGGGGCCTGGAGAAATGTCCGGAAGGCGGCGAACGCTGTGAAAAATGTTTCCGGCTGCGCTTATCCGTTGCGGCGGAATATGCGGCACAGAACGGTTTTGACTATTACACCACATCGCTGACCATATCGCCTTTAAAAAACGCACCGTTACTCAATACCATCGGGCGTGAGATGGGGGAGCGATACGGGATCACATTCCTGCCTTCAGATTTTAAGAAGAAGAACGGATACAAGCGATCCATCGAACTGTCGCAGAAATACGATCTTTACCGGCAGGACTATTGCGGCTGCGCCTTCAGCAAAGCCGAACGTGAAGAGCAAAAGAGAAAAATCGAGGAGAACCATACATGAAGAAATTCCTTACCCAGATCTCGGAAGAGGTACAGGCAGCATTTGAGAAAGCAGGCTACGATGCCGCACTCGGACGCGTGAGCGTGAGCAATCGTCCGGATCTGTGCGAATACCAGTGCAACGGCGCTATGGCCGGAGCCAAGAAGTACGGCAAAAAGCCCATTGATATTGCAAATGAGGTAGCAGAGCAGCTAAAGGATTCCAAGGCGTTCGCTTCCGTAGAGGCTGTTATGCCGGGCTTTTTGAATCTGAAACTGAACGCAGCCTATCTGGCAGATTATGTCAGCGATATGTTTGCAGCGGACAAATATGGTGTGGAAGCGCCGGCGAAAAAAGAAAAGATCGTGATCGACTACGGCGGGCCGAATGTGGCTAAGCCGCTGCATGTCGGACACCTTCGTCCGGCGATCATCGGTGAGAGCGTTAAACGGATCCTGCGTTATGCGGGACACGAAGTGATCGGTGATGTGCATCTGGGGGACTGGGGCACACAGATGGGTCTGATCATTACAGAACTGCAGGAGCGCAAGCCGGAACTGCCGTATTTTGATGAATCTTATACCGGAGAGTATCCGGCAGAGTCTCCGTTCACATTAACCGAGCTGGAGGAGATCTATCCGGCTGCCAGTGCCAAGAGCAAGGTAAAGGATGAGAACGGTGAACTGACCGAGGCTGCAAAGGAATTTCATGCGCGTGCGCTGAAGGCCACCCGTGAGATGCAGCAGGGGCGCAGAGGCTATCGTCAGATCTGGAAGCACATTATGGAAGTGTCTCTGCCGGATCTGAAAGAAAACTATAAGAAGATGGACATCGAATTTGACCTGTGGATGGGGGAGAGTGATGTCAATGATATGATCCCGGAGATGGTGGAGGATATGAAGGCGAAAGGCCTGGCTTATATCTCCAACGGGGCTTTGGTGGTAGATGTCAAGGAAGAAACGGATAAGAAAGAGATACCGCCCTGTATGGTCTTAAAGAGCGACGGTGCGGCAAACTATGATACCACGGACCTGGCAACGCTGTCGTGGCGTGAGCGGGAATTAAAGCCGGATAAGGTGCTGTATGTGGTGGACAAACGCCAGGAACTGCATTTTGAACAGGTATTCCGTTGCGCAAGAAAGTGCGGGCTGGTACGGGAAGAGACCGGGCTGGAGTTTATCGGTTTCGGTACCATGAACGGACCGGGCGGAAAGCCGTTTAAGACCAGAGACGGCGGTGTGCTGCGGCTGCAGGCACTGATCGCCGAGATCGAAGAGAATATGTATGCAAAGATCCGTGAAACGGAGAGTCCGGACGCCAAGATGTCCGAAGAAGAGGCAAGACAGACTGCAAAGATCACGGCATTGGCAGCGTTGAAGTACGGTGACCTGTCCAATCAGGCATCCAAGGATTATGTGTTTGATGTGGAACGCTTTACGGCATCCGAGGGCAATACCGGCCCGTACCTGCTGTATACCATGGCCCGTATCAAATCCATTCTGCGTAAGAACAAAGAATCGGGCGGAACGGAAGCCAGCCGGCTGCTGACTCCGGAAGATAACGCACAGAAGGATCTGCTGCGTTCCGTAACGGCCTTCCCGCAGATGATCGAGGACGCAAGTGCCGAGCGTGCACCGCATAAGGTATGTGCTTATCTGTACCAGCTGGCAAATGACTTCAATTCGTTCTATCACGGCACCAAGATCCTGACTGAGCCGGATGCGGAGAAGAAGGCAGGTTATATCGCATTGTTGCACGGCGTGCTGGGCGTAATGGAAGAATGCATCGGAATGCTCGGCTTTGAAGCACCGGAGAGGATGTGAATTCATCCTAAGGAGGGGCCCGCTTGCGGGAGGATGCCTTAGGATATTCGCGAGGGGGGACCCATTTATGGGGGGGAGTCCTTGCGATGTAGCAGAATTGATACATATAGCATGAGGAGGTAAGGGAGATGGCAGAGATCGTAACACCGGAACTGAATGCAAAAGTGAATGTATTTTTGGAAGTTGCCGACCGGAAATATGATATGGCGGAAGTATCCGAGAAGGCTAAGGCGGATTATAAGGCCAATCATAAAGAAAAACTGAGTGACATTAAAGTGTATGTGAAACCGGAAGACGGCAAGGCATACTACACGGCAAACGGCGGCAAGGTAACCGGCAGCGTGGCACTGTGACACGCAAAAACGGAAACGCAGGAACATTTCAGAACGGTATCCATACCCTTACATCGTAAGATGCGAGGGTATTTTTGCTTTTTGTTTTGTTAAGATTCTGTGAAATAGTACGAAAACTATGGAAAAATATCG
>JAFWRC010000171.1 GCA_017508825.1 Lachnospiraceae bacterium | reverse complement strand
GACAGGTTGCGGAATGATGGATATACTTAACTGCAGCTTTTTAGAAATACTTAAGCCACGAAATCTGCACTCCAAACTGTTGGGATGACCACTGATGCTTCGATCAATTTAACTGCGCCGGGCTCTCTCTACACCACCCCCGAGCTCACGGCACGAGCGAAGCGAGTGTCCGTGAGCTCGACAAACCGGAATTTGGATGAGCCGGAGAACCGTCCCTATGGCTTGTTTTGAGCCGGAGAACCGTCCCTGTGGTCGGTTTCTGTGGCCGGGGATAAAAAAAGCCGGGAGCGAAAAGCTCCCGGTTCTATGTTGAGGGGGTATGGAGATAACAATTACTCGTCGGCTTCTTCGTAAACCGGAGTCGGTTCCGGCTTCTTGACACCGAGAATATCGGATGCCCAGTAGAAGTCTGTGATGATGTTGCTGTACTCGTTGACGTTCAGCTTCGTGAAGTTACCGGACTGAAGAGTACCAACGGTCCAGATCAGAGCATCGGTATTGTCTTCCATCGGATAAACCTCTGCTTCTTCACCATATTTGTAGATGGTCAGGTTTACGCCGTTAGCGCCCATTGCAGAGCTTCTGGAACCGGACTGTGCAGTAGTGGTATCCAGTACGTAGAAGGTCTGGGCTGCAGCGGAATCGGCATCCTTCAGAAGGATTGCTTCTACGCCGGCCTTACCTGTGTGGTCACCATAAATGAAGCTGCCATTTGCATTACTTGTGTGTGTCACATTGACATATTCCTTCAGTTCGGAGTTGAATGCGCACAGGTCAAGATCCAGGTTCTCATCATTCCAATCCAGTACTACGTAAGCTTCACCCTTTGCCGGAGTAGGCATTAGGTATAAGGTAAACAGTCCGCCGTCCTGAGTCAGGTCAATTGCCTTTGCTACAGTGCTGTGATCTGCGGAGCTGCACTTGATGATGAAGTCACCGCAAGGGAAGTTCTGCAGGGTGCAGATGCCGTATTCATCACTCTTAGCGGTGATATACGGATCGTTCGGGTTCTGGCTGTTTACTGCAAAGATCTGAATATTTACATCACCCATCTCGGTATCCTCGATGAAGGACTTGGTACGGATGGTCAGGGTGCTGTACAGGTGCTCCAGAGTACGGTCCAGAAGCAGATCATACATCATGGTGTTTTCATCCAGGGTGATGGATTCTGTCAGATCTGCATAACCCTTCTTGGAAATGCGCAGGGTATAGGTTCCCGGCTCAATATTGGTCATCGGTGCATAACCGTCATTCTTGGAAACAACGGTGCGTACGACTTCGCCGTTCTCGTTGAGCAGTTCTACGTTTGCATCGCTTACCGGTCCGAAGAGATCGCTGACTGCGATCGTAACTTTCTTCTGGATCGCCGGGGTAACTACAACCGTGGGAGCATCTGATTCATAGTCCGGATCATTGAAATGCTCATACGGTACGGAATTTCTGCCGCCATTTT
Organism: Lachnospiraceae bacterium; assembly: GCA_017508825.1. GTDB lineage: Bacteria > Bacillota > Clostridia > Lachnospirales > Lachnospiraceae > NK4A136. Next base: position 13,468 of record JAFWRC010000171.1, on the reverse strand, counting down.
TTTCGGTCTGTACTCTTTCGCTGCCGTTTGAATCAGCTGCCATACCGTCCTTGGATCCGAAAATGCCGCCCAGGGCAATTGCCAAGATGCCTACGCCTGCGATCGGAAGAACGATCGGTAAGATGGATTTCTTCTTCGGCTCTTCCGGAACGTAACGAGAATCGGAAAAAAGATCTTTTGTGATATCCTTAGGAGTCGGCGGAAGCGGACGGTTGATGAAACTGTTGGAATCAGCTCCTGCCGTCTGGCTGGTGCCTGCCTGCTTTGTTGTGCTGTTCTGTGTGTTGTTCTGCGTGCTGTTCTGTGTGCTGTTCTGTGCATTATTCATCGGGACATGATATACCGGAGCTCCATCCAGAGAATGGAAACCGACCGGCTGTGCCGGAGTTGTCTCCACCGGAGTCGCCGGTGCGAATGCACTGCGCACAGAGTCCATAGATACTTCGTTTTCTGCCTGTCCTACGACAGCGCCACATTTAGGGCAATACTTCATCCCCATCCCCATAATGTGTCCACATTTGCTACATACCATTTTTAAATACCTCCCTTTGCCCTTGAGGGCACTTTACCTTGTTTATTCCTGTTCGACGTTCATAAAAGTAGCATGAAACAGATCTATTGTCAATTATGTTGCAAAAGAAAGTTGAAATTTATCAAAAATACACAAAAAACAAAAAGGAAAGAGCTTTCTTTTTTAGTGAAAGCATTTACACGACAGGTTGCGCTTTTCTTTATTATAATTGACGTTATCGATATCCACAGAAAAAGCAGTTTTTCATAAAATAATTTAGCAGATATATTACAGCTCAGATTATGGAAAAATCGAAGAAATTCGCTTGATGCCTGCAAATATGCGGAAAGTTGATAATTTAGTATATAGTAAATAAATTTAGGAATTACTAAAATGAATATTGACAGAGAGCATTCATCGATTTAATATTTACTTATAATGCAGTAATTGAAAACCATATTGATAAAAAGAGAGGTGGCAGCCATGCAGAACCGGAACGGCAGAAGGACAGCATACAATACCGCATTGATCGAACAGAGAGCGGATCCTTATGTATTGCAGGCAGAGGACGGGAGTTATTATTTTACGGCATCGGTACCGGATTATAACCGTATTGTGTTGCGGCATGCGGACACGTTGACGGGACTGGCGGATGCGGAAGAGAGCGTCATCTGGGTGCGGCATGAAGACGGCAATATGAGCCAGCACATCTGGGCGCCGGAACTGCATTATATCGACGGCAACTGGTACATCTATTTTGCGGCATCCAGACAGGACGATATCTGGCGGCTGCGTCCGTATATCCTGCGCTGCGAAGGACAGGATCCGATGAAGGATGCATGGACGGAGATGGGTAAGATCCAGCGCAGCGACGATGACATCTATTCGTTCCGCGCGTTCTCTCTGGACGCGACGGTATTTCAGAATAAGGGGAAATGGTATTTTGTCTGGGCGGAGAAAGTGAGCGTGGGCATCCAGATTTCCAACCTCTACATCGCGGAGATGGAGAGCCCGGTCAAGTTAAAGACGGCGCAGGTATTGCTTACCACGCCGGACTATGCCTGGGAACGCAGGGATATCTGGGTAAATGAAGGCCCGGCCGTTCTGCGGCACAATGGGCGTATTTATCTGACTTATTCCGCAAGTGCGACCGGCGAATGCTATTGTATGGGTATGCTGAGTATCGGTGAAGAGGAAGATCTGCTCGATCCGCGCGCCTGGAAAAAGGAAAAGCAGCCGGTACTGGCTTCCGACCGGGAAATGGGGTTCTACGGACCCGGGCATAACTGCTTTACCAAACTGCCGGACGGTACGGATGTATGCATTTATCATGCGAGAACGTATGCCGAGATCGAGGGGGATCCGCTTTACGATCCCAACCGTCACGCATTTGCCATGAAAGTGGAATGGGACGAAAACGGTGATCCGGTATTTGATTACCGGAACAATCTGGCACAGTAATATACCCGGTAACAGTTACCATATCTGCAGCAGACAGCGGGAGGATAAGAGATGCGGGATCAGAAAGGACGGCGGAAAAACGGGATCCGGTATGCAGGGGCAGCCGGTATGCTCGGACTGCTTTTGTGCGGATGCAACACCGGGGGGGCGGCAGTTTCGCAGGAGCCTGCAGTGACCCCTGTTTCGGAGACGCCTATGGAAATCACGATCAAAACAGGGAATTCCATGAACAAGATTTCCTGCCATGATCCGCAGGTTCTGTATGCGGACGGTACCTATTATATGGTCGGTTCGCATCAGGTGCAGGCAAGGTCGCAGGATCTGAAGGAATGGCAGTATAACGGCAATAAGATGTTCTCCAATATCTACAGCGGAGATCTGCCGGCGTTTGCCTATGTGGGCAAAAATGATCAGGGAGACTATTCGGTCTGGGCCTCCAATCTCTATTACAATGCGACGATGGGTAAGTATCTGATGTATTTCTGCACCAGTTCTACCTATATCAAATCGACACTGGCACTGGCGGTGTCGGATACCCCGGAAGGACCATATACCTTTACGGATACCCTGTTATATTCGGGATTCGAAACCTCCACGGTGGATCAGACCGATCTGGCGGAGGTTTTGGGAGAGGATGCGGATCTGAGCCGGTATTTTAAATACGGCGGCTACGATAATAAAAAATGGCCCAACTGCATCGATCCGGCCATCATCGAAGATACGGACGGAAAGCAGTGGATGGTCTACGGTTCGTGGTCGGGCGGATTGTTTTTGCTGGAGATCGATCCGGCGACCGGCCTGCCGATCCATCCGGAGGCAGATGAGGCCAACGGCGTGGATCCGTATTTCGGCTATCATCTGATCGGCGGCGGGCATCATGCTTGCGAGGGACCGTACCTGACCTATTCCGAGGAGACCGGCTACTACTATCTGTTTGCATCCTTTGGCGGACTGAACCGCGAGGATGGCTATCAGATCCGGCAGTTTCGCAGTAAGTCGATCACCGGGCCGTACCTGGATGCGGCAGGTCAGTTGATGGGCGATCAGGAAAACTATACCAGCTACGGGCTCAAGATGATGGGTAATTATAAGCTGCCAAGCCTGGAGACCGCGTATATGGCGCCGGGCGGACAGTCGGTGTTTACCGGTGCGGACAGGGATACCTATCTGGTCTATCACCAGCGTTTCGATCAGGGAACGGAATATCATGAACCCCGGGTGCACAAGATCTTTTTGAACCGGGACGGCTGGTATGTTGCGGCACCGTTTGCGTATCAGGGGGAGAAGCTTTCGGAGAGCGGTTACGATACGGCGGCGATCGGCGGCACCTTCTACGTGCTCGATCACGAACAGGATGTGGGAAATCTGATCCATACCGCCGAAGAATGCACCTTTGAAAACGGTGTGATCCGCGGCGCATACGAAGGCAGCTACGAAGTGACGGAAGGCAGCTGCGATATCCGTATCACGCTGGGCGGAAAGGAATACTGCGGCGTGATCGTGGAAATGACGGATGAGGCGGGCAATGACACGCTTTGTATCACGGCAGCCGGCGCGGATAACCGGAGCATCTGGGCAGTGCAGTATCGTTGACGGAAAAAGCGCGAAAATCGGGGTTGTTTATATCAAACTAAAATAATTTATGCCGCAGGCGTTCCGAAAAAAAGAGAAAAAAGCAAAAAATCGACAGCGAATTTATGCGAAAACGGGTTTTTCGGAAGCGGATCGGAGCACGGGAAACGTCTGATTTTATAGGATTTTTCTGGTATACAAGTATTCCAGTCAAATTCTTTAGACACTTTGTTACATGACGGAACGCGAAATTAGACAAGTCATACAAAAATGATAAAATAGTTTAGGAAATACTAAAATAGTCGTTGACACGCTAAAAAAGAAGGCGTAATATGGAACTATCAGAAAACGGTGCAAAGTAAGTTTGCACAACAAATAATCAGGAGGAAAATCATATGAAGAAGAGACTGTTGGTATTGTCTTCGGTATTGATGCTTACCGCCGCTATGAACGGCTGCGGCAACATTGCTACTGTAGAAGAGACAGAAGGCAGCACGGTCACGACCGGAGGTACCGAAAGTGGCGCAGTTGCTGCATCAAACAGCGGGACCAGCACAGATGCTCTGACCGGTAACGGGGATAAGACCATCAAAGTATTCCTGTATATGCAGGAACATGAAAAAGAGATCTACAGAGGTCTGGTAGAACAGTTCGTTGCAGATCATGCTGATGAGATCAAGGAAGTAAAGTTTGAGATCACCACGCAGGACGAGTATAATCAGAAGATGATCGCCAATATGACGGCAGGGGATCTTCCGGATGTATTCTACGTAGGACCGGCAGCGGTTCGTTCCTATGTAGACAACGGATATGTGCTTCCTCTGGATTCCTATGTGGACAGCGCAACGATCGAAAAGACCTGGGGAACGACACAGACCATCTACCGTTATGACGGCAAGAACATAGGAACCGGTTCCCTGTATGCATTGCCGAAGGATCTGTCCTGTTTCGCATTTGCTTACAATCAGGATCTGTTCGATGCGGCAGGCCTGGAATATCCGGATCCGGAAAAACCGTACACCTATGATGAATTCATCGAAGTATGCGAAAAGCTGACGATCGATAAAGACGGCGACGGCGAGATCGATCAGTGGGGCGTAGCCAACGCGGACCAGTTCGGTATGACACCGTATCTGTACAGCAACGGCGTGAAGTTCTTAAACGATGATATGACCAAGGTAAACGTGGCAAACAATCCGGCGATGGAGCGTGCCCTTACCTTCTACACCGACCTGACACTGAACGGTCTGACACCTTCCGTAGATCAGGATACGGCACTGGGCGGATATCAGAGATGGCTGGATGGCCAGATCGGTTTCTACGCTTGCGGTACCTGGGACGTAGCGGCATTTATGGATCCTAACACCTTCCCGTACAAGTGGAACCTGTGCGGATGGCCGGTTGGCCCGGATGGTGACGGCAGATCCCACACCTGGATGGGTTCGGTAGGTTACTGTATCTCCAAGAACACCGAGAATCCGGATCTGTGCGCAGAACTGATCGCACTGCTTTCCACCAGCGAAGAAGGCCAGAAGGCAGTTTCCGGTATCACCACCGGCAACTCAATCCAGCTGCCCAACATCGTGGATCTGGCGTATGGCGAGTTTAAAACAGCGGTAGCAGACGGCACGGTTCCGTATGCATCCAATGTAGATGTTATCTTCGGATACTTTGACAGCAACGATCATTATGCAGCAGCTTTACAGGAAACCGATTATACCTACAATGGTGAATGGTTTGATCCGTTCTGGCAGGGAGTATCCAATATCAAGCGCGGCAATATCACGGTACAGGATTTCCTGCAGCAGGTAGAGCCGGAGATGCAGACAGCATTGGATAATGCGATCGAACTCCAGAATTCCGCAACAAATTAAGTAAATTCTTTGATGCAATTGAATAGAGCCCCTTTGTGCGAATGAAGGGGCTCTAATTCTACCAAAACGAGGGAATTCGTATATGAGAAGAAGAAAAAGAAAAAGAGTGAAAGTAAAGCTTTCGCTGATGGCAAAGCGGGAAGAACGATGGGCGTGGTTATTCATTGCAGCACCTTTTCTGGGCTTCATGTTTTTTATGGCATATCCGATCATATTTGCGTTGATCGCAAGTATGAGCCGGTGGACGGGGCTGAATTCTCTTTGGGGGAACATGGCCGGGTTGCGAAATTATAAAGAGATCCTGTCGGATACCAAGTTCTGGAGAGCGATGGGCACCACGATCATCTATATGATCGGTATTCCGATCGGTATGATCCTTGGGCTGACACTGGCAATGGGATTGAACCGGCTGAATAAGAGCCGCAGGGTGTTTATGACGATGTACTATGTACCGGTGGTTTCTTCGCTGGTGGCGGTATCCATTCTGTGGGCGTGGGTATTTAACTATGATTACGGTTTGTTGAACTCGATCTATAAGGCTCTGACCGGATCGCACGGCCCCAACTGGCTGGGAGATGAGACGATGATCAAGATCTCGATGATCATCTTTATGACCTGGAAAGGTCTGGGCGGGTCCATCATCCTGTATCTGGCAGGATTGCAGAGCATACCGAAGGACTATTATGAGGCGGCAATGATCGATGGCGCGAATGCCTGGGAAAAATTTAAGGCCATTACATTTCCTTTAATATCACCGGTCACATTTTATATACTGATCACCAGTCTGATCGGTGGTTTCCAGGTATTTGTCGAAGTGCAGGTTATGGCGGCAAACGGCGGACCAAATTACAGTGCGGCAACAGTGGTATTCTATCTGTATGACAAGGCGTTCAAGAACGGACAGCTGGGTTACGGCAGCGCCGTAGCAGTGATCCTGGCGATCATTATCTTCATCATCACGGCACTCAATTTCTACGGGCAGAACAGATGGGTAAAGACCATAGACTAAGGAGGTGGGAAATTTGAGCGAGATAAAGATAGAAACCGTAAATGAAAGTAACAGGATCAACGGAAAAAAGATTGCCAATACCATAATTTTTATCCTGTTGGCTTTTGGGGCCCTGATCATGGTATTTCCGTTGATCTATATGGTAGCGACCTCCTTTATGACCAAGAACCAGATCCTGTCCGGTAAACTGTCGATCTTTCCGGATCCGATCCTGATCGGTAAGTATTCTCAGGTGCTCAAAAAGGGTGAGTTTATCAACGGTATTTTCAATACGATCATGGTAGAGATCCCGGTACTGCTTATCGGCGGATTTACCTCCTCCTTGGCGGCATTTGCATTTGCCAAGATGGAATTCCGCGGAAAAACAGCATTGTTTTTGGCACTGCTGGCAACGATCATGATCCCTTTTGCGGTCGTAATGATCCCGCAGTATGTATTGTTTACCAAACTGAAGTGGACAAACTCGCTGCTGCCACTGATCATTCCGGGATGTTTCGGAAATGTGAGCATGATCTTCTTCCTGCGGCAGAATCTGTACAGCATTCCGAAGGATTTGATGGAAGCGGCCAAACTGGACGGATGCAACTATTTTGTTACCTATTGGAAGATTTTTCTTCCGCTTATGAAAGGCGCCCTTGGAACCCAGTTGATGCTGTGGTTTATGGGTATCTGGAATGATTACCTGGCACCGACCATCTTCCTGCGGGATGAAAAGACATGGACACTGCAGGTGGTGATCCGTTCGTTCAACTCCTATTATGCGATCCAGAGCGATTATGCTTTGATCATGGCGGCGTCCGTGATCGCGATGCTGCCGACATTGTTGCTGTTCTTTATCTTCCAGCGTGTGATCATCGAGTCCATCGCGATCAGCGGTATCAAGTAAAAGAAACAGCAAACCCTCCCGTATGTTGTGCCGCTGAAAGACCATCCGGTTTTTCGGCGGCGCATTTGTTTTTGCAGATGTTTTTTGGTACTATGGAAGTGGTAACCGTGAAAAGATAAGAGGTTAAATATGTCCTACGATAATCCGGTGATTCGCTTTTTGAATAAGCTGACCGATCTTGTATTTTTGAATTTTCTGTTTCTGCTCTGCTCCCTTCCGGTCGTTACGATGGGAGCGTCGCTGACGGCGATGTATGCGGTCAATCTGCGCTCGGTGCGGGAAGGCGACGGTTATGTGGCGAAACGTTTCTTTGCGGCGTTTCGGGAAAACTTCCGTCAGGCGACGGCGGCGTGGCTGATGGTTCTGCTCTGTGCGGGGATCCTGTTTTTGGACTTTCGTTTTTGGCAGGAATCGGAAGCGGGGATGATGGCCAAAGGAATGCTGTTGCTCTCGGGCGGCATCGCGCTGATCCTTTGGATGATCTCTCTGTGGGTTTTTCCGGTGATCGCAAAAATGCGGGATCCGCTCAAAGTGCAGATCGCAAATGCTGCCAAGATGGCTTTTGCGTTTTTCCTGCCGCATACCGCCGTGTGTATGCTTTTGTGCGCAGGCGCGGCGTATCTGGCAACGATCAGTGTGAGTTTTCTGATGCTGATGGCGATCTTCGGGATCGCGTTCATCAACTGGCTGTGCAGTTTCTTTATCTACAAGGGCTTTGCAAAAGTAATAAAAGAAGACCCGATCGGGGATGAGGATTACCTCTATCCGCAATGACCGGGTCCCTGGTTTTGTATCTGTATTTACTTATTTCTCCGGGCTGTAGCTGATGCTGACTTTGATATCCTGTGCATAGTTGCCGAAGGTCTTGCCGAAGATGGTCAGGCCGCCGATGTGTGCGGCGTCATCCTTGATCTCCATGCGGAAGGTGAACTTGCTGTTGGCACTGCTCTTGAACTTTTCAATATCAACATCGGAGATCTTTAATCCGTCAATATAGGTGCCGCTCTTATTGATCACCAGAAGTTTTAATAATCCGTACTGGTTCCAGTTCGGGAACCACCAGTCCGGAGTGAAGATACCGCGGACATCACCGAAATCGCCGGGGGATGTCCAGGTACCCAGCTCGATGCCGTTTAAGGAGAAGGTGATGTCGGAAGGCCAGTTACTGTTGATGCCGGGCGCTTCGGACGAAAGTTCCGCCGAGATCATGATCTGTGTGATCTCCTGCAGGGACGGGATAAAATTCGGGATCTCATATTCCACGAAACCGCGTGTAAACCAGAGAATGTCGGCGTTGTAGCGATCCGGATGGGCAAAATAGCGGGTATCGTCCACTTCGCCGATCAGTGCGGTGGAAGTGGAAAGTCCGCAGGTCGGATATACTTTGTAATCCGAATAGTGGCCGACTTTCAGGCTGGTGGTGTAAACATTCTGATCCACGGCCTCGGAATCGAGTTCGATCAGGATCTTGTCCATGGTCAGCGTACAGATCTTCTGGTTGCCGTGTCCCCGGGAATCGTTGGATGTCGTGATCACACCGCAGGATTCCAGCTTTTTGATATGACTGGTGATCGCACCGTTGGTGATCTGCAGTTCCTTTGCGATCTCATTCATATTCATATGTTTGTTTTTGAGTAGCAGTTTAATGATATCAATGCGTACATCAGAACCGAGTGCCTTAAACAATTCGACTGCGCTGTCCAGAGATGTGATGTGTTGCATAAGCAGCTCCTTCTCGTAATAAAAGTTTTCTTTTTTGTAATGCGGGATATGTATATAAATATAGTGAATATTCCGCATAAGGTCAATACAGGCGAGGGATATTTTTATATTTTTGTAAAATAGTTTGCACATTCGGCAAAACGACGAGAATAGAAGGGAAAAATAGTATAATCCCGCCAAACTTATACATAATCGTGAACATCATATTGAAAAGAGTGACGGAAGTAAATATAATTAAATAAATGCTAAAATAGATTATGTTTGTCTAAAATATCAGGTCGATACATCTTTTTTTAGGGGAGGATTGTATGGGACGTGAAACACAAGACTACCTGACCGGATTGTACAACCGAAAGGGTATGTATGAGATCTGGAGTGAACAGATCTCGCAGCAGGAATCGGTACAGGTTCTATTTCTGGATCTGGATAATTTCAAAAATGTAAATGATATGTACGGGCACAAGATCGGAGACCGTACATTGGTGCGTGTCGGCAGCATTCTGACGGACGGTGTGCCGCAGGATGGGGCAGTGATCCGTCTGGGCGGCGATGAATTCGTTATCATGATTCCCGGCGAAAGGGATCGTGAGGATCTGCGGACGCTGGCCGACGGGCTTTTGAATGATTTTCGGGCAGAAGCTTCCGCGGATAAAGCCTTTGGCGTGATCTCGGCCAGCATCGGGATTGTCCGGAATGCGCATACGACAGAAGGTATCGACAAACTGCTTTCCTATAGTGATACGGCGATGTATTACGCAAAGAAGGAAGGAAAGAACCGATATATCTTTTTTGATGATTATGCAGAGCAGATCCGTGAGGAGTGGGAGATCGAGAGCACGGTGGAAGCTGCGCTTTCGGAAGGACGATTCCGCCTGCTCTATTACCCGGTGATCCATCTCCAAAATTCAAGGATCATGCGCAGCGTTGCCATGACCGTCTGGGAAAAGGAGAGCGGAGAGCTCATGTATCGCCCGCAGTACGAACAGGTACTGGAAAAGAACGGATTCATTCGAAAAGTGGATCTGTATGTCTTTGAGCAGTTGTGTAAAGATTATAAGCTGATCCGGCGGGCGGTCGGTACACAATCTGTCGTGGGGATCCGCTTGTCCCCTTTGACACTGGAAGAGGATGCGGTCAAAGTTCTCTGCAGTATCACCAAAAAGTATCGTATTCCCGAAGCAGGGCTGGAATTGCTGATCGACGAGCGGTATCTGGGCGGACGCAGTGCGGAACACCTGCGCAGCAGTCTGCATCGTTTGAAAAATGCCGGTTTTTCGATCGGCCTGATGAATTTCGGAGAAGATTTTTCCGCATTCCGTTTTTTGGAAAGCCTGCCGATCTCCACGGTCTTTTTTGATAAAGACTATGTTATGGGGGGGCGAAAGGAAGAGGAACGGCGGAGCATTTTGTATACCTTGTTCCATCTGACGAGGAATATGCAGCTGTCCAGTATCGGACAGGGTGTCCGAAGTATAGAGGATGTAGAGTATCTGCTGGAGAACGGCTGTGACGGAGCGACCGGAAGTTATTACGGGGAGTGCCGTACGCTGGAGGAATATACGGCGTATCTGTCCAGGATCACCGGAGAAGAGAAAGTATATCGCTACGATTTTTTCAATAATTTTGCCACCACGCAGGGGGAATGGCCGGGGAAGACGATCGGCGGAGGTATGGAGTTTGTATCGGGCGTCTCCGTGGCCCATGGCGGGCTGAGTTTCGGCGGCGGACCGGTGAATACCAATCTGGTCGAATTGCCCGGGGAACTGTTGCGCGGAGGCAGTTTTACGATCAGTATGTGGGTGCGCCCGCGGGAAGTGCAAAACTGGACCAGTGCTTTTTACGCGCGGACCCAGGGCGGGTTTATCTCGTTTATGCCCACAGTGAGCGGGAATGTATGTATGTTTCGTATGCATGCGGACGGGGACGTACCCTGGACCGATGTTATGACGGAAGCGATTCCCATCGGAAAATGGAGTTATGTTGCGCTGGTCTATGACGCGTTCAACAATATGATACGCCTGTTCATTGACGGCAAGCTTGCCGGGATGCGAGGCTCTGTGCCGAAGATCGGAGGCGCTTCGCATATATACCTGGGCGGAGACTGCTATCAGATATCCTATCGCGGCAATCTGTCGGCTCTGAGTTTTTATGATGTGCCGTTAACGGATGAGCAGATCGCCCGCAGTTATACGGAATACAAAGAGGAACAGGGATTTTGCGGGGATGAGGAAGCCGAAGCGGAGGCCGAATACGAAATCCACGATCCGGCTGTTTTTGAGGATCCGGTCTCCGGACGGTTTTATATCTATGCGACTCATATGCAGGGACTGGTTTCGGAGGATCTGGAGCATTGGACGCCGCTGCCGAAGTATGTAAAAGTGCCGTGGGAAGCGGAGGTCTGGACCGGTTCGGACGATATCTGGGCACCGGATATCGTAAAGGTGGGCGATGAGTACCGGCTGTATTGCTCCAATTCCACCTGGGGGACACGCAAATCCTGCATTTTCCTGGCGGTTTCCGATCAGGCGGAGGGGCCGTTTGTACCGCGTGATATTGTCATAAAAACCGACGGTTCACTGGATGTAAACGGGATCGATGCCAATATCGTTGAAGATCATGAAAGCGGAGAGCAATATCTGCTGTATGGATCTTTTTGGGGCGGTGTGCATCTTTTGCCGCTGGATAAGGAGAGCGGTCTGGCGAGGGATCGCGGCCCGGATGGGTGCGGTGTAGGCAGTATCCGGCTGGATCCGCGGTATATGGCAGGGACCAAGATACATGACCTGCCCCGGGAAGAACAGGAGCGCCGCCGGGGGATCTGCCTGGCGCGGCGACCGCTGTGGACGGACGGGGCGATTGAAGGCCCGTACATGATCTACTGCCGGGAGACGGGATACTATTATCTGTTCGTATCCTATGGCTCTCTGATGAGTGATTATAATATCCGCGTAGGACGCAGCCGGAAGGTGACGGGACCGTTTTTGGATTACTTCGGCAACGATCTGGCGGATACGGAGGATCCGGATTGCAGCCGGGGGCTTTTGATCAGCGCCGGATATCGCTGGCTGACCGGAATGCCGCATATGGCGCCGGGGCACAATTCGGTGTTGCAGCGGGAAAACGGCGAGCTGTTTCTGGTTTCTCATATTCGAAAAATGCGTTTTCTGGAAGACGGTTGCGGGCCGGGGCTGTTACAGATCCGTCGCCTCTACACGACTCCGGACGGCTGGCTGATCGCCGGTGCACAGCCCTATGCGAGAGAAACCTTCCGGATCGCAAGACCGCCGGTGATCCCCGGGGTCTATGAGCGGATCGAATTGCGTCCGGCAGTTCCGCAGGGGATCGCGCATGCGCATCCGTTGATCCTGCATGAAGACGGCCGGCTGGAGAGTTGTTCGATCCGGGGCAGCTGGAAACAGATCGACGAATATACGCTGGAGTTCACCTACGGCCCCGTAACGGAATATGTGCATGTGGAAAAAGGCCTGGATCATGATATCAACCGGACAACGGTGCTTTTGTCGGGCCTGAGCGATCGCGGGATATGCACTTGGGCCAAAAAACAGGTGTCATGAGAGCGGATGACGGAAATCTGCGACCATAAATAATCTTTCGGGTAAAAGTAACAAAACCACCCCTTGTTTTTTCGGGGTCTATATTATAGAATGTATATATTGTTGCGTGAATTCGCAGATACAGTCGTAATTTTTTATCACAATTTAAAACATATTTTATCAAGGAAGGAGAAAGAAGTTGGACAAGAAAGCACTGATGATCGCTGCAAACAAAGTAAGACAGGGTATCATTACGGGTGTTTATAACGCAAAGTGCGGACATCCGGGCGGATCTCTCTCAGCGGCGGAGATCTTTACCTACCTGTATTTTGAGGAGATGAATATCGATCCGAAGAATCCGAAGATGGAGGATCGTGACCGTTTCGTTCTTTCCAAAGGACATGTGGCACCGGGACTGTATTCCACACTGGCAAACCGCGGATTCTTTGATGTAGAAGCATTGAAGACCCTGCGTCATACAGGCTCCTTCCTGCAGGGACATCCGGATATGAAGGGTGTGCCGGGCGTTGATATGTCTTCCGGTTCTTTGGGACAGGGACTTTCCGCAGCGGTTGGTATGGCTTTGGCAGCAAGACTGCAGAACAAAGACTACCGTGTATACTGCCTGTGCGGTGACGGTGAGATCGAGGAAGGCCATATCTGGGAAGCAGCAATGTTTGCCGGTCACAGAAAACTGGACAACCTGGTTCTTTTCGTAGATAACAATAACCTGCAGATCGACGGTTCTCTGGATGAGGTTTGCTCTCCGAACCCGATCGACAAGAAGTTTGAAGCATTCAACTTCTATGTACAGGTGATCAACGGCAATGACTTTGACGAGATCGCTCAGGCGCTGAAGAACGCAAGAGAGCATAAGGG
>JAFWRC010000170.1 GCA_017508825.1 Lachnospiraceae bacterium | reverse complement strand
ATGAAACAGGAAGGTCAGGTGCGCATCCCTTCCGGATGTGCCATCGCAGCAGTTATCTCAAAAAGCGGGGATCGGATATCCGGCGAGCTGATCACCAATGCCATGCGGCCGATGCACGACCGCAGCAATGGCTTGGGCGGCGGATTTGCAGGTTACGGAATCTATCCGGAATACAAGGATTTCTATGCCCTGCATCTCTTTTTTGACGACCGCTCTGTCCGAAAAGATTGTGAAGCATTTTTAAAAGAGTACTTTGAGATCGTGCATTCAGAAGTCATTCCGACAAGAAAGATCCCGGCGATCACGGACGAACCGATCATCTGGCGGTACTTTGTCGCCCCTTTAAAATCCATGCTGTTTGAACTGCAGCTGGACGAAAAAGAACTGGTCGCACGCGTCGTCATGAAGATCAATGCGGAGATGAACGGGGCTTATGTTTTTTCCAGCGGAAAGAACATGGGTGCGTTTAAAGCCGTGGGTTTTCCGGAAGACGTCGGCCTCTTTTACAAGCTGGAGGAATACGAAGGGTATTCATGGACCGCACACGGAAGGTATCCGACAAACACGCCAGGCTGGTGGGGCGGCGCGCATCCATTTACCCTGCTGGATTATTCCGTGGTGCATAACGGAGAGATCTCTTCTTACGATGCCAACCGCCGGTTTATTGAAATGTATGGATACAAATGTACGCTGCAGACCGATACCGAGGTGATTACCTATATCATGGATTACCTGGTTCGGCGTCAGGGACTTTCACTTTCCGAGGCGGCAAGTGTGATCGCTGCTCCGTTCTGGAGCACGATCGAGCAGGAGCCGGATGAAGAAGACCGCAAGAGACATGCGTTCCTCCGAACGGCATTCCCAAGTCTTTTGGTCACCGGGCCGTTTTCCATCGTACTCGGCTTTACCGGCGGACTGATGGCGCTGAACGACCGACTGAAACTAAGATCTATGGTCGTCGGCGAAAAGGAAGACAGAGTGTATATTGCCAGTGAAGAGGCTGCGATCCGGACTATGGAACCGGATGCGGAAAATATCTGGGCTCCGGCCGGCGGAGAACCAGTCATCGTACAAGTGAAAGAAGGTGCTTATTAATGGGCATTGATTTTATTTATCCGGAATTTGAAGTCGTTCGGAACGAGAATCGCTGCATCACCTGCCGTGTCTGTGAACGGCAGTGTGCCAATGAAGTTCATTCATATCTGGAAGACTACGGCATCATGATGAGTGATGAAAGCAAATGTGTAAACTGCCAAAGGTGCGTTTCCCTCTGTCCGACCCGGGCATTGAAGATCGTCAAGAGTAACTGCCAGCTTCGTGAAAACGCCAACTGGCAGAACGATACGATCCGTGAGATCTATAAACAGGCACAGAGCGACGGCGTGCTCCTTTCTTCCATGGGAAACCCGAAACCGCTTCCGGTGTACTGGGATAAAATCCTGATCAACGCATCACAGGTCACAAACCCTTCCATTGACCCGCTCAGAGAGCCGATGGAGACCCGCGTATCGCTCGGAAAGAAAATCGATAAGATCAAGCGGGACGAAAACGGAAAGATCATCTGCGATCTTCCTCCGCAGATCACACTGGACATGCCAGTCATGTTCTCGGCCATGAGCTACGGTTCGCTCAGTTACAACGCCCATTCATCTCTGGCGAGAGCAGCCGCAGAATTTGGAATCCTCTACAACACCGGCGAAGGCGGCCTGCACGAAGACTTTTACCAATATGGTCCAAATACCATCGTGCAGGTGGCAAGCGGCCGTTTTGGTGTTCACGAAGATTATCTGGAAGCCGGCGCAGCGATAGAGATCAAAATGGGACAGGGTGCGAAGCCCGGCATAGGCGGACATTTACCTGGTGCAAAGATCGTGGGTGATGTTTCCCGTACACGTATGATCCCAGAAGGTTCCGATGCCATTTCTCCGGCACCTCATCATGACATTTATTCGATCGAGGATCTGCGGCAGCTGGTCTACTCTCTGAAAGAAGCAACGGAATACCGCAAGCCGATCATTGTAAAGGTAGCCGCAGTTCATAACATCGCTGCTATTGCCAGCGGTATCGCGCGGAGCGGCGCGGACATTATCGCGATCGACGGTTTCCGTGGAGGCACCGGCGCGGCACCAACCCGCATCCGGGATAACGTAGGTATTCCAATCGAGCTGGCATTAGCGGCTGTTGACCAGCGGCTGCGCGACGAAGGGATCCGCAACAACGTATCCCTGGTGGCTGGCGGATCTATCCGCAGTGCATCCGACGTTGTCAAAGCGATCGCACTGGGTGCAGATGCCTGCTACATCGCAACGGCTGCCCTGCTGGCATTAGGATGCCATCTCTGCAGGACCTGCCAGACAGGTAAATGCAACTGGGGCATCGCCACTCAGGAACCGGATCTGGTGAAACGTTTGAATCCGGATCTGGGAAGCGCGCGTCTGGTCAATCTACTTACCGCCTGGAGAAATGAGATCATGGAACTCATGGGCGGCATGGGGATCAACTCCATCGAGGCACTGCGCGGCAACCGCCTGATGCTTCGGGGGGTCGGACTGAACGAAAAAGAGTTAGAGATCCTTGGTATCTCTCATGCAGGAGAATAAGGACTATGAAAAGAGTTTATGTAAATGAAGAATGGTGTCTGGGCTGTCATCTGTGCGAATACAATTGTGCATTTGCCAATTCGCATCTGCCGGATATGGCGCTGGCACTGAAAGGGAAACCAATCTACCCGCGCATTCATGTCGAGGAAGGGGAACGGATCTCCTACGCCGTTTCCTGCCGACACTGCGAAGACCCGCTCTGTGTGAAGAGCTGCATTGCCGGCGCACTGTCCAAAGACGGCGAAGTGATAGAGGTCGACCAGGACAAATGTGTCGGATGTCTGACCTGCGTGCTGGTCTGTCCTTACGGAGCACTGGCACCGAACGAGAACGGGGTCATGCAGAAGTGTGAATTGTGTCTGGAAAACGCTGGCGGACAACCGGCCTGTGTCATCGGCTGTCCAAACAAGGCGATCGTTTATGAAGAGCGAGGTGCTGTGGAATGAAGCAATATGTTATCATCGGCAACGGCGTTGCCGCCACCGGATGTATAGAAGGCATCCGCCGCGTGGACAAAGAGGGGGCGATCACCGTGGTTTCCGAAGAAAACCACGAGGTCTACTGTCGTCCTTTGATCTCTTATTACCTGGAAAAGAAAACGGATCTGGAACGGATGCGTTACCGCGATGAGGCCTTTTATGAGCGCATGGGCTGTCAGGTCCTCTACGGCAAAAAAGCAGTTTCGATCAATAAAGAGAAAAAAGAAGCCCTGCTGGATGACGGATCCGTTCTTCCATATACCTCTTTGTGTCTGGCAACCGGCTCTTCCCCGTTCCTGCCGTCTTTTGAAGGACTTGATACCGTGCCTGAAAAATATTCCTTCCTGACACTGGATGATGCACTTGCGCTGGAGGAAGCCATTTCCGATACCTCCCGCGTCCTGATCATCGGCGCCGGACTGATCGGCCTCAAGTGCGCAGAAGGAATCTGTAAACACGCAGCATCTGTTACGGTCTGTGATCTGGCTGACCGCGTCCTTTCCAGCATTCTGGATGACGACGCTGCCGCCATCGTACAGCGTCATCTTGAAGCAAACGGCCTTTCTTTCCTGTTGGGAGACAGCGTGGCCCGCTTCGATAAAAAAACCGCGCAGATGAACAGCGGAGCGATCGTGGACTTTGATGTGCTGGTGTTAGCTATCGGTGTCAGGGCAAACATCGCACTGGCAAAAGATGCCGGCGGAGAGGTTGGCCGCGGAATCCGGATCGATTCCCATATGCAGACGACTCTTTCCGATATTTATGCGGCTGGTGACTGTGCGGAAGGCATGGACATTTCCTCCGGAGAGATGAAAGTATTAGCGATCCTTCCGAACGCCGTGCTGCAGGGTTATACGGCCGGGCAGAACATGGCGGGAAAAAATGTGACCTTTGAAAAAGGCATTCCGATGAATTCCATCGGCTTTTTCGGTCTGCACTTCATGACTGCAGGCACTTACGAGGGAGAAGTTTTCGAAGAAAAAACAGAAGACTCCCTGTAACGGATCTATACAAATGATGATCTTCT
>JAFWRC010000169.1 GCA_017508825.1 Lachnospiraceae bacterium | reverse complement strand
TTTTTTCAAAAAGTCCAATGCTTCCTTTGAGATGTCCGTTGCAGTTACCTTAAAACCGCATTTTGCAAAAAGTACCGCATGCCGCCCAAGCCCGCAGCCCAGATCCAAAACGCTCTTTCTGCCCTCCCTGCGCCATTTCTGTGCATAATAATAACTCTCCTCACAGGGTTCCAGCCAATGGTCCTTATTTTTCACTACATTCCAATCGAAAGGGATATATCCTTTATCAAGATCTGATTTCATTTTTTCTCACCTCACGTTTTTTCGCCAATCCGGTATGGCACTATTTATAGATCCGCAGCTCTTTAAAAATAACTTCATCCATTGAAATGAATGTTTAAAAAGATCCTTCCTGCTAAGAAGTTCATCCCGGCCAGCTCATCTGATATGATCCTTACAGCCCTTTGTCTGTTCTAGCTTTCAAGTATGCTGAATTGCAGTTTATCTATATTAAGTTCCGCCTCCGCACCATAAGGCAGGATGCAAGTCGGTGATGTATGCCCGAAGTTGAGATCGCTCATTACCGGCAGGTCCGGGCAATCATATTTATCCGTCACAACAGAACGGATGCATTCCGCATAAGTATCAAAGCTCTCCGGTCGTTTCATCTTTCCTATGATGATACCGTTTAACATCTGCAGATAGCCGTTCTTTCCAAGACGGTCAAAGAAATCTGCCATATAGTCTTCATCACAGAAATCAGGAATATCCTCAAAAAAGAGAATACTGTTTTCGAAATCTTCTTTCCGTACAGCCGGCTTTCCATCAGGCATCTCCAACGTGAGCAGATCACCGTGACCGCCAAACAGTTTTCCCCTTATGGTTCCTTTTCCCTGTACATACCGGTAACCGGGATTGGGCAGATAATTCTTTCTGTAGTTTTTATCTGTATATGCTTCCTTATCATATGACCATTCTTCCGCCGGCCTGATGTTACCGATAACCGTATCATCAAAGAATACCTTTTTAAACCAGTAACGGCTGTAGGTATGCCACCCGAAAGCTTCGGCTACGGTCGTCAGCAGATTATCACCGTAATAGGTCATAAGCCCCGCCCTGTAGCAATATAAATGCAGGGACATTACATCTGAATAACCGCATAAGATCTTCGGATGATCAGCTATCGTCTTGGGAGACAGATATGGCAACAGCTTAACAGAATCATTTCCGCCTATATTTGCAATGATCCCCCGGATATCCTTATTCTCAAAGGCCCACATGATATCCTCTGCCCTTGCCTGCGGATTATCCCTAAGATATGCAGTCCCTCTTAATGAATTGGGCGCAGCCACAACATTTAATCCCATTTCCTTAAGGCGCTCACATCCCAGACGGTATTTCCACAATACACGCGGTGCTCCGGCACATCCCCATGAAGGGCTGATCGTAGCTATCGCATCACCCTTTTTCAGTTTTTCAGGTTTTATCATAAGCAGTCTCCCTGATCACGCCTCATCATATACCATGATATACTCTTCCTCATTCTGATCTATGGTATGAAATCCCACTTTTTCATACATTCGGACTGCATAATTAGCCTTCTGCACGGCAAGTGAAGCACGCGTATATCCATTCTTACGCAGCAGCTCCAGCATTTCCCGCATCAGTCTCGTACCAAATCCACGCCCTCTGTATTCCTTATACAGCGATATGGTAAATGATGGTGTCGCATCATCCACGTGACCATAATCCTTCATAATGCGTGTCCATACCGCTCCGACGACACGCCCGTCTTCTTCCGCAACCAGGCAATGATCTGCCTTTCCGTTACCAAAATCCGCATAATAAAGTTTCAGTTCCGGCAGTTCGATTATACTTCGCTCCGGCGGCGTTACTCCCTCCGGAATAAAGATTGCCTCATACAGAAAGTCTTTCAGCAGTTCCGTTTCCTCGGGTCTTAATTCACGTATCTTCAAATCTCGCTCCTCCATCCACAGGGACGGTTCTCTGGCTCATTTTGAGCCACAAGAACCGTCCCCATGGCACAATTTTAATCGGCCTCCCCTTGGCACATATCGTAAACAGCCTCCGCAACTTCCTCTATGGATAATCCATCGGTCTTAATACAATCATCAGATTTAGAGAAGTGCTCAAGAGATCTGAGAGATACCGCTAACCAGTCTTCTGTTCGCCACGGGCAGTTACGGTCTGCCGCCCATTGCTGTTTCAGTTGCTTCTCGTCACAGACAAGCGTGACCGTCTCCACATCCATCCCCATTTCCCGGATTCCTGTGACCAGTTGCTCACATACCCGGTCTTCATCCATCAGCCAGGCCAGAACGACCATCTTGCAGGCCGAACAATCTTTGTAATTACGGATCATATGCAGGATATTATCTATCGCCATTTCCTTTGTTTCTTTCGTTCCGACAAAAGGATGCAGATCCATACACCAGTCGCCGTCGATAAATGCTGTTCCCGGATGTTTGTCTGCAATGCAGGTTCCCACCGTCGTTTTACCGATCCCCATCGGTCCGTTCAGGATGATCACTTTCATGTAACTTCTCCAGTTCTTACACATCCGTCGCCGAATGTATCGTTTTCTTCAAGTACTTACCATATTCCATTTCTTTCAGGAAGGTATAACCGCATTTTTCATATAAAACAACCGCAGCCGCGTTATCATTAGCTACAAACAATACGCTTTCCCTGCATCCCGCGTTACCTGCCAAAGTTTCCATCACCCTTAATGTTTCCGTCGCATATCCGTTCCTTCGATAGGGTTCATAAATTTCAAAATCACAAAGAAAACTTTGTTTTACATCTTCATTGTATTCATGCAAAGTCCAGATAAAACCAACTGTAACATCATCTGCTTTTCTGCGAATACTCCTCAGATAGTTATCTTTCGTATCCAATCCGTCCGGAAGCATTGCGGTCAGTTCTTCTGTAGTTTCTTTTTCTGCCTCTTCCTGAGACATTCCCTCTTCTTCCATCAGTTCCTTTACATGATGATCAAAACTACGCTTATAAAATGTCTCATACTCATCTTTATTCATATTTCGTAATTCGATTTTCATTTTATCCTCCATCTCCCTACAAATCCAGATACCACAAAAATTGCACTTCACTTCTGCAATCCGGTTCATCATAGTATGCGTACATATCCACTTTGGATAACACAGCGCCCTGCTTATGATAGAATTTGCAAGCAGGCACATTAATGTTCTGGCATTCGATGATCATCTGCACATAGCCGTCTGCTTTTGCCTCGGCAATTGCCATATCCAGCATTCTCTGCCCGATTCCCTGATGCTTATAACCATCCGCAACGCGAATATCCCAGAGAACACATGCATCCTCTCTTCCCGCAAGCATATGCAGTTTATCGGTTCTGGCAGCAACCGTTACTGCTCCGATGGGCTGATCCCCATCAAATGCCATATAGAATTTCCAATATGTGATATCGAATTCCTTTTCATATTCGGTAGCCCGCTCATAAACACTTAAATCTTTGATATATGGCGTAACCGGCACTTCCTCGAAAACCATTCCGCCCAGGCCATTATCGATCCGTTTGATCCGGTATTCGCTACAGACATCCACGTTCATAGATACGGAATCGTATAAATCAAAACAGCTTGCATCTATTTTTCTGATCGTGATCATATCAATAACTCCTTAAGCATTAATGCAGTTTTTTATACAGATAAAGGAGCAGGTCATCATCCACCGTACAGACCGTCTCATACTGCACACATCTCTTATCCTGATACCACACTCCCGATCCATCGGGGATATATCCGCGTTTAATGTACATCCTCTGTGCACTGCCGTAACTGTCACATACTCCAACTCCCAGACAGACAGTATCCGCAACCTCTCCTGCAATTTTTTCTGCCACATCCATAAGCCGGCTGCCAATCCCTTTTCTTTGAAACTTTTCAAGCACATTGAAATCAACAATGATGGGCCATCCTTTCTCCTTAAAAGGGCCTTCGTTTGCTTTCCTGTAGACATATACATATCCTGCCGGCTGTCCCTTATATACCGCAGTCAGGGTGATGCATTTTCCGTCCGCTTCGTCTTGTATTCTTTTCAACCAGTTGCCCTGTTCCGGATGCCACCCCTGTGCAGTAAATGCTTCATAGAACGCTTTGTCATCCGCCTCTTCCATTGTGCGGATGAGCAATTCATCGCTTTTATAATAGATCATGTTCGCCTCCATTGGTTCACGGCATAATCATTCCGGAAACCTTTCGCAACACAGCGCCCTCAAGGGGAAGCCTATTTGTTCTCGTACCGGCCGGCCTGGACTTTCCACATTTCGGCGTATTTGCCGTTCCTGGCCAGCAGGCTTTCGTGGGTTCCTTCCTCCTCGATGCGGCCGTTCTCCAGCAGGATGATACGGTCGGCATCACGCGTGGTGGACAGACGGTGCGAGATATAGAATACCGTCTTGCCCTTCGCTGCGCTCTCCATCGCTTTGTTCAGCTCGTACTCCGCGATCGGATCCAGCGCACTGGAAGGCTCATCCATGATCAGGATATCCGCATTTTTATAAAAGGCTCTGGAGATCGCAACTTTCTGGCTCTCACCACCGGAGAAGTTGATGCCCTCTTTGTCAAATTCCGTCGTCACCTGGGTATCCAGGCCTTTTTCCAGTTTGCGCAGGCGTTCTTTAAATCCGGCCCGTTCCAGTGCATCCGTGACCGGCGCATCCTTCAACTCATCCGTGCAGTCCATGACCACGTTTTCCTTCAGGCTGGCACCGTACATCTGATAATCCTGGAAGACCACCCCGATGTGGCTGTGATAATCGTACGGTTGAAACTCCCGGATATCCTTTCCATGATAGCGGATCTTTCCGCCGGTCGGATCGTACAGACGCATCAGCAGTTTGATCAGCGTCGTTTTGCCCGCACCGTTATACCCGACGATCGCGATCTTCTCTCCCGGCTTCACTTTCAGTGAGATATCCTTCAGCGTCTCTTCCATATCTTCTTTATACTTAAAACTCAGATGCTCCAGATCCAGTTCCGCATTTCCTTCCGGCAGCAACTCACCCTCGTGTGCCTTGATCTTCGGATCATACTCCAGAAACGAACGGATCTTATCTACATACAGGCTGTTTTCCTGCATCTGCGGGAAGATATCCGCCAGATCCGTCATACCGCGCCGCAGGCTGCCGGTACGGTTAAAGAGCACCACCGCATTACTGTAATCAATGGTATGCAGCACCGCCGCCTGGAACACCAGATATGTGATATACAGACCGTCAATGATAAAATCGCCTACCGCATAATCTTTAAAAAATCCAAGCATCGACCGTTTCACACCGATCTTTTTCTGCTCCGCTACAATACTTTCATTGGCTTCTTCAAACTCTTTTTCCAACTGATCACCTACCGCCGGGTGCAGCCGCAGTTCCTTTGCATAATCATTCAGGTAGAAAACACGGCTTACATAGTTACGCTTTCTCTCCAGCGGATTTACCTTCAGACGCACCGCATAATTCAGTTTATTGACCACTTTGGAAACAAAGAACCTGAGAATAAAGGAAGCCAGTACAAACAACACTCCGGCCGCATCCGTCATCAGGTAAAACACACCTGTCGTAAACAGGATGGTCAACGCCTGCACAATATGATTGCACATCAGTAAAAACCGATCGATGGAACTCTCTGCTTCTGCTACTGCCAGCACAAAGTCATTGTAGTAATCCGGATCATCGTAGCAGGACAGATCGATCTCGGCTGCTTTTTCGTACATCTTCTCTTTCAATGCACGATACAGTTTTGGCTTGTTCTTATAACTCCAGCCATGGATAAACATACCGTCCGGTATGATCTGGATCATATTGATGATCAGGATCACACCGATGTACAAAAGCGCTTTGCTGAAAGGCTCCTGATACTCCGCGCAGTGCAGCACATATCGGATGCCCAGAACATGCTCCAAAAAGATGATCCCCTGGTAACGGAAACCGTCATACAGGAAATAGATCATATATGCCGGCGCGGTTTTGAAACACAGTCTCCAGAGAAACAGCTGGTTTTCGATCACGCGTTTCATGCCACCTCACCTCCTTCCGATAATGCCAGATAGTTTCTGGCCTGCTTGCTATACATATCCGCATAGATCCCCTTCTGCTCCATCAGGCTCTTATGCGATCCTTCTTCCTTGACGGTATTGTCCGCCAGCAGATAGACCCAGTCGGCGTTCTGCACGGAAGAGAGACGATGCGAGATAAATACCAGTGTGTTATCCTTACAGGATTCGTAGATATTATCAAACAAGGTCGACTCCGCGATCGGATCCAGCGCACTGCTGGGCTCGTCAAAGATTTTGAACGGGCACTCTTTTACAAATGCTCTCGCCACTACGATCTTCTGAAACTCTCCGCCGGACAGCACAGCGCCTTCGTTGTCAAACTCATGGGTCAGGATCGTATCCAATCCCTTCTTCAGCGTCATCACCTTATCGTAGGCTCCGGAAAGCTTCAGTGCCCGTGTCACCTTTTCTTCCCTCTGCTCCATCGGAATGTCCTCTCCCATCACCACATTATCCATCACGGACATAGAAAACATCCGGTGATCCTGGAATGCCGTCGCAAACAATGCGCGGTATTTTTTCAGATCGTATTCACGGATATCCCTGCCGTTTAGCAATATCGTGCCTTCCGTCGGATCGTAGAACCGCAGCAGCAGCTTGATCAGTGTGGTCTTGCCCGCGCCGTTATACCCTACGATCGCATAGGTCCGTCCTTCGTGAAATTCCATATTCAGATTTTTGAGCACCTGCTTATCCTTATAGGAAAACGACACATTCCGAAACTCAATAGACTCGATGCGCTTGCCCGGATCCGCGCCTTCGCTGTTCTCCGGGATCTTTTCATTATATTCCAGGAAAGACCGCAGATACTCAATAAACAGGCCGTTTTTAAATAAAGCTGTGAGCGATTCCGTAAAACCGATCAGAATCCATGTGGTAGATACCATCATACTGGTGATGACCGCCAGCTGCGCCAGCGTCATACTGTGACTGACCAGCGTGCGGTAGGCGCCATAGATCAGCAGACCTTCAAAGATGAAGGTAAAGGTGAACATGACATACAGCCAGTGCAGTACCACTGCTTTCTTCGTATACTTTTTCGTCACATCCGCCAATCCGTCGATGGCTTCGCGGGACTGTCTGCGCATCAGCTTGAACACATCCGTAAGACGCATCTCCTTGGCATATTCCGGCAGGTACATCACACGGTTGATATACGCGATCCTGCGGTTATGCGGCACCATATCCTGGTTTCTCGCATAATCCAGATGGCTGATCATACGGTTGAAGATAAAGTTGCCGATCACCGGAAAGATGATGAACAACACCGAGATCGGATCCACCTGAAACATAAAGACAAAGGCGCACACGCTGGCGATCGCGCCGAAAAAGGTCCGCAGTACCGCCTGCACCGTATCGATCAGGCGCTCATCCGCTTTCTCCATTGCCAGTGTGTATTTGTCATAAAATTCACTGTCTTCAAAGCATTCCAGTTCCACGTTTCTGGATTTTTTGAACAGGATCTTGTAAAGGCCGTTATTTACAATTGCACGGCTGATGGGCATGATATGTCCGTTCAGTACGTTATTGTAAAGTGACATTGCTCCGCTGACCGCCACCACGATCCCGACAAAGACCATGATCGTGCCAAAGGAATCGCCCGCTTCCAGTGAATTGATCACGTAGCGCATAAAGAACGCACTGTAAAACAGCCATTCAAAGTAACCTAAAAATCTTGAGATTGCCAGATGCCCTACCAAAGACGGACAGATCTTCTTTAAAAGACCGCAGGCATAGAAATTGTTTTGCAGGGCGCGCCTTCGCCCGATTTCGCGTTTTTTCTTACTCATTACTTTCCCCTCGAAATTTTATTGTTTCCGCTGCTGACAGCTTCCCCTCAAGGGGAAGCCACGGTACTACGACGCGTTTTGCGCCATCTGTAAGTTATAATAGATGCCCTTCTTTTCCATCAGTTCTTCGTGGGAACCGATCTCAGCGACACGGCGTTTGTCGATGACCATGATGCGGTCGGCGTTCTTTAACGTAGACAGCCGGTGTGCAATGGCAAATGTGGTCTTGCCGCTGGTCAGGCGGTTGAGCGCCTTCTGGATCATAAATTCGCTCTCGGTATCTAAGCTGGCTGTCGCCTCGTCCAAGATCAGCAGACGCGGATCCGTAAGGATCGCTCTGGCAATGGCAATACGCTGGCGTTCACCGCCGGATAAGGAATAGCCTTTTTCACCGACATAGGTATTGTAGCCGTTTGGTGTATTGCTGATAAAATCATGGGCATTGGCCATCTTTGCCGCACGGATGATCTCTTCATA
>JAFWRC010000168.1 GCA_017508825.1 Lachnospiraceae bacterium | reverse complement strand
TTCCGTCAAATCATCTGTCACGTTATTCATAATGCCTCCCCCCTCATCAAAACTTTTCTCTTTGCATTATCATATATTCATTTTGATAATATGTCAAGCCGATTTTCGGAGATTCAACAAAAGGCTCGGGGGTACAAAGCAACCGGGTCGGTATTATATCCTTACTTCATCACCGGAGTGAACATACTGAAGCTGCTCTCCCATCGGCTCCTTCATGATCTGATAAGCCGTCTCGCCCGTACAGTGGCAGGTGTAGAACATTGTTGGATAATTCTTCAGTTCGTTGCCGATATCCGTCACCTCACGCAGCTCTTCCTCCGTATACTCCGTTTTCTTCATCAAATGAAACCCGCTGATCACTACATCCGGGTAGGAGACATACTTTTCATAATACGCATCGAGAATACTCAGGATCCCATTATGAGCGCATCCGGACATCAGGATCCTTTTATCTCCCTCATGGATCACGAGATAATGCTCATGTCTGAAATCATCCCGGATATAGTCTCCGCTTTCCCGGATGAGAAGCCGTTTGTTGGTAAAGGGAATCTTATGGGATCTTTCCCTGATCGTAAACAATTCAAGTTCATCATCTATGCTGTGATCGCCCTGAACCCTCCTGATCTGAGGCAGGTTCAGGATATCTTTATCTATTCCGATGTATCTGTATCGTTTATCGCCTGCATCCGCTCCGTCATCCGCATAATAATCCTCGCCGACCGATTCCTGCATATATATAACCGACGTCGGATTGATATTAGAAAACGTCATGATGCCGCCCGAATGATCGTAATGCCCATGACTTAAGATCACGGTATCCACCTGTGTAAGATCAATCCCCAGCTTTTCAGCATTCTTAAATGTTTCATCGGATGGTCCCAGATCAACCAGCAGTTTATGCTTCTCTGTTTCAACATAAAACGACAGACCATGTGCAAATGCACATCCCACTCTGCCCTCCGTGTTTTCGATCAGATTCACTATCCTCATTTACAAATATATTCCTCCCGTTCCTACCTTCTCCTGTAATTCTTTGGATAAATACCTCTTTCATGCCTGTTTGCTTCAATAACAAAACCGGCCAGTATAGCGGTACAAAAGATCAATGCCAGTGTCGCATACAGAGAGGCAAAGTACAGTTTCCCGATCGCCGAACGGTTCTTAAAACCATTCGCATAGGAATAGAGTTTCCCGTCATCCCCGAGATAAACCTCGATCGGTCTTCCCGTCTTTTGGTAGCCTTCATATCTGTAAATCTCCGAATCGGGAACATCCAGCAACTCATCTCTCTTATCATTGTAAATAACATATACTTTATTATCGCTGCCTGCGGAATCGATCATTGCAACATATACAGGTACTTTTTTTACACCCGAACGCATTGTATTCAGTTTCGTCCCAAATACAGCCATCAAAAGAAGGCATACCGCCAGTAAAGCACCGGACATACGGGTGAGTTTTTTGTACAATCTTTTATGCAGGATGTAATGATCCTTCGGATCCTTCAGATACCAGCTTTCATAAAGCCAGGCCGGTTCCATACACTTTTCGCAATTCATTTATTCTCTATCTCTCCCCTTCTGCTTACACCCTTATCCGACAATCTTTTTGACTGTCTCTGCGATCACCTGCCCCAGTTTTCGCTGGTTTTCTGCATCCAGATGAACCCCGTCGGTATCGCTTACCTGTACATACTGCGCTGCATCCAAATACGCACAGCCATACATATCAGCCAGCTGCTGATACCAGCCTGCCAGCTCCAGAGATACCTTTCTTGCATTCTCATAACCAAAGCTGTCACCCAGCCAGGAATCTTTGATGGACTCTGCCACTACCGGCGGTGCCACCAGCAGTACTTTAAATGCATCTTTGCAGCGAAAACGGTTATAGGCCTGCACCTTCTCCAGCATGATCTGCATCTCCCCGGCGATATCCATGGCGGAGTACGCAAACTTCCGCTTGCAGTCATTGCATCCCAGCATGATGATCAACAGCGCAAAAGGCGACTGCGACTCCATACAAGGTCCGATATACGCCAGTCCGTTCTTCTCACCTTCCGCCGGGTCATCCGTAGCGATGGTACGGCCGTTCTGCCCTTCCTCGATCACGGCATAATCTTCCCCTATCTCCTTTTGCAATACCTGCGTCCAACGATCCTCATCCCCAAAACGCACACGATGATCCGGGTCATACCCCCATGTCAGAGAATCCCCGAAACATACGATCCTTTTCTTTTGCATCTGTCAAATCCTTCCTTTCCTTTTGGGCTCATACTCATATTATCCTGTATATTCACCAAAGCCGTCAATGTTTATTCTCCAAAATCAAACTTCTATCTTTATCTTGCTTCCCCCGCTCTTCTCCTTCGTAACAACCACCTGTTTATCGATGCGTTCCTTGAGATCGGCCACATGCGAAATGATTCCTACCAGGCGGTTTCCTTCCGTCAGACCTGCAAGGGCTTTGTAAGCCATATCAAGTGCTTCCGGATCAAGCGATCCGAATCCCTCATCTACAAACATCGTATCGATCTGTATTCCGCCTGCGGAGGATTGAACCTCATCGGATAACCCAAGTGCAAGCGACAAAGATGCCATAAAGGACTCTCCGCCCGACAAAGTTTTAACACTTCTTTCGGATCCGTTATAGTGGTCAATAACGCCCAGATCCAGGCCGCTCTGGCTCCTGCTGTTTTCAGCCTGTTTTAAACGGACAAGCTCGTATTGCTGACCGGACATAGTAAGCAGTCTGAGATTGGCGCGATTGATGATCCTGTCAAAGTATGTCGTCTGGATATACGTTTCAAGCATCACCTTATCTTTTCCGGTCAGCTTACCATTTGCTGTGTCTGCCAATGCTTTTATCCACTGAAGCTGCTTTTCCACCTTGACGATTCGGTCGGACTGGGAAATGATATTTGTCCGTGTATTTTCATTGTTTTCCAGTCTGGCGGTCACGGTCCTGCTTCGCAGATCATACTCTTCCTGTTTCTGTTTCAAGTCTTTCTGCTTATCGATCACATCTCCAATATCCGTTATGTTTGCATTCTTTATCGATTTCTCATTTTCTTCTATGGCCGTTTTTAGTTTTTGGACTACTTCTTTCTGCTCGTGAAGCGCTTTATCCGTCTTATCGTACGCATCCTGCAGATCAGCTGACTGCTT
>JAFWRC010000167.1 GCA_017508825.1 Lachnospiraceae bacterium | reverse complement strand
GATCGAGGATCCGGAGCTGGCAGACGAGATCCGCAAGAAGATGTTCGTCTTCGAGGATATCCTGCTTCTGGACAACAAGGCGATCCAGCGTGTGCTGCGTGATGTGGATAACAACGATCTGGAACTGGCGCTCAAGGGCACCAATGAAGAAGTACAGAATACGATCTTTGCAAACCTGTCCAAGCGTCTGGCCGAGATGATCAAGGAAGATATGGAATTCATGGGACCGGTACGTATGAAGGATGTAGAGGAGGCACAGCAGAAGATCGTTAACATCATCCGTAAGCTGGAGGATTCCGGCGAGATCATCATATCCAGAGGCGGAGGCGACGAGGTCATTGTCTAATGTGATCAAGGGCGGCGTGCCCAAACAGAATAACGTGATGAAGGGCGGATATGTGACGGTCGCGCCGCAGGGAAAGGTGACCATCAACGGTAACGTTTTTGTGGAGCGCCGTCTGGAAGAACTACGCGCCCGTGTGACGCAGACTACGGCATCCGGTATGCAGGAAGGTTTTTCCGAAGGCCTGGATCCACTTAAGGTGGAGCGGCTGATCGAGGATCCCGAAGCGGAGAATAACCTGATCAAAGCCGGCGGGGCGGCGACAAAGGAAGAGATCGAGAACATGCTTGCCTGGGCAAAGACCGAGGCAGAGCAGATCATCGAAGAAGCACAGAAAGAGGCGGAGGGCATCAAAGCGGCGGCGATGGAAGATGGTCACCGGGAAGGCTATGATGCCGGGTACCGGCAGGCAGAAGAGGAATGCCGGGCGGCATACGATAAGAAGGAACGGGAGTGTGAACAGCGCGCCATCGCGGCAGAACAGGCGTTTCAGCAGAAAGAACAAACGCTGGAACCGCTGCTGGTGGAAAAACTTTCCGAGATCTTTGCGCACGTGACCGGCGCCAGACTGGAAAATGACAATCGTGCAGTATTGTATCTGCTGAACCGTGCATTGGGCGGCGTGGACAGCAGCAAGCATTATATCGTGCATGTGTCCGGTACGGACTACGACACCGTACGGGAGCACAAGAAAGATGTGGCGAAGGGCACGGGTATCCTTCCGGAGAACTTTGAGATCGTGGAAGACGGTTCTTTAGAGACCGGCGGATGCCTGATCGAGAGCGACAGCGGTATCTGGGACTGCTCGTTGGGCACACAGCTGAAACTTCTGGTGCAGCAGCTGAAAATATTAAGCTATGACGGAAATTAATCTTGAAAAATATAATGCGGCGGCGGACCGGCTGTATTACCGCAGGCTGGGGCGTATCGTCAATGTGGTGGGCCTGACGCTGGAGAGCGCGGGACCGGATGCCAAGATGGGCGATATGTGCAAGATCACCACGGCCGGCGGCAATGTCATTATGTCGGAAGTGGTCGGCTTTAAGAACAATATGACCCTGCTGATGCCTTATGAGGCAACGGAGGGGATCGGCGCGGGCTGCATCGTGGAAAATATGGAGCGTCCCCTTTCCGTGCAGGTGGGGGATTTTCTTTTAGGACAGATCCTGGATGGTCTGGGGCGGCCCATCAGTGAGTTTACGCCCACAGGAGAGACCTGGTATCCGCTGGATGCCAAAAGCCCGGATCCCATGAAACGAACGATCATCAATGAGGTGCTGCCCCTGGGGGTAAAAGCTGTAGACGGTATGATCACGGTGGGGAAAGGCCAGAGGATCGGTATCTTTGCCGGCTCCGGTGTCGGCAAATCCACCCTGATGGGAATGTTTGCGCGCAATACCAAGGCAGAACTGAACGTGATCGCACTGATCGGCGAGCGTGGCAGGGAGGTGCGTGAATTCATCGAACGTGACCTGGGGCCGGAAGGCATGAAACGTTCCGTGGTAGTATGCGCCACTTCGGATAAACCGGCGCTGGAACGTAAAAAAGCGGCCCAGACCGCTACGGCTATTGCAGAGTATTTCCGTTCCCGGGGCAAGGATGTGTTGCTGATGATGGATAACTTAACGCGTTTTTCCATGGCACAGCGTGAGATCGGACTGGCCACTGGGGAACCGCCGGTAACCAGGGGCTACCCGCCCAGTGTGTACTCGGAGATGCCCAAGCTATTGGAACGCGCCGGCAAGGATGATAAAGGATCGATTACCGGCCTGTACGCGGTACTGGTAGACGGCGATGATTTCAACGAGCCCATCACCGACACGGCGCGCGGTATCCTGGACGGCCATATCATGCTGTCCCGCAGACTGGGGGCCAAGGGGCATTATCCGGCCATCGATGTGATGCTCTCCATCTCGAGATGCATGAGTATGGTGACCAGCAAGGAGCACCGGCAGGCGGCCACAAAACTTAAGAGCGTGATGGCCACCTACGATGAGGCGGAGGATCTGATCAATATCGGCGCCTACAAGCGTGGCTCCAATAAGAATATCGATTACGCGATCGAAAAGATCGACGCGGTGAACGAGTTCCTCTGCCAGGACGTAAACGATAAATTTGATTTCGAAGATACGGAGAAGATGCTGGAAGCATTGTTTAAGTAAAGAAATGCAACTTGCCCCCCAGCGGGAAGGCGAGACAGGTGGCCGAAGGCCGGATGAAGGATTATGGCAAAATTCAACTACCGCATGCAGAACATCCTGCAGCTGAAAGAAAAAATGGAAGAGCAGGAACGCAATAACTTTGCGGCGAGGCGGCGTGCGCTTACGGAGGAAGAAGAGAAGCTGCAGGCGCTGATCGATAAGCGCAATGCCGTTGCGGAGGAAGGCAGGCGGCTGCGTCAGACAGTGATCGATGTACGCAGCATCCGGGAAAACGAGGATATGCAGCGCTTTACGGAGGAGCAGGTCAAACAGCAGCGCATCAAGGTAAGGGTGGCGGAAAAGTCTCTGGACGCCGCGCGGATCAAGATGCAGGAAGCGGTGCAGGAACGCAAGATCCACGAGAAGATGCGGGAGAAAGCATTTGAACGCTTTATCGCGGAGATGAATGCGGCGGAGGTCAAGGAGATCGACGAGCTGACCAGTTACGTATACGGAACCAAAGATCCGGTAGATACTGAATAAGTCATAAGATTGTTTAGGGAGATTACGGTTATGGCAGATGAGAAAGCCGAACGGAAAAAAATAGCCGATGAGCGCAAGAAGCTGAAGAAAGACCAGGCGGCGCAGCGCAAAGAGGCGAAAAAACGGGCAAAAGAACTGGCAGATCAGGAAGCCGAGCTGGATGGTGAGACCACGGGCGGCGGCATCTCGATGTTTTTTGTGACCATCTTTATCATCCTGATCTGGCTGGCCATCCTGGCGATCCTGGTCAAGCTGGATGTGGGCGGCTTCGGATCGAATGTCCTGGCGCCGGTGATCCGTAATGTCCCGGTGATCAATAAGATCCTGCCGGGCGATGCTACGACGGAGACGGAGGATCTGGAAGCGTATTACGGTTATACTTCCCTGGATAAGGCAGTGGACCAGATCCGCGCGCTGGAACTGGAACTGCAGAGCGCGCGTACGGCCAATGAGACCTATGAGAGCGAGATCGAAACCCTGAAAGCCGAGGTGACGCGTCTTCGGACATTTGAAGAGAAACAGGTAGACTTTGAGCGCATCCGCACGGAGTTCTATGAAGAAGTCGTTTATGCGGAGAAAGGCCCGGGACCGGACGAGTTCCGCAGATATTATGAGGATATGGATCCGATCACGGCAGAGTACCTGTACCGGCAGGTGGTGGGTGAGCTGCAGGTTAATTCGAAGATGACGGATTATGCAGCGGCGTATGCGGCGATGAAGCCGGAGGAAGCGGCAGCCATCTTTGATACGATGGGCTCCAATCTGGATCTGGTCGGCCAGATCCTGTGGGCGATGACACCGCTGCAGCGCGGCCAGATCATGGAAAGGATGGATCCGATGATCGCGGCGCAGGTAACAAAGATCATGGACCCGCAGTAACCATGACCGCATAAGGAAGTCGGCTGCAAGCGGCCTGCGGTCGCAGTAACGCAGATACAGGGGATTTGTAATAGTAACCACGATCTGCGATACGGGTAAAGTTCTGCAGAGTTTGAACCGATACATAAGGTGAACGTTTATTACACTATGGAGAGGAGACAAGTCTATGGCAATTGCACCGATCACGGAAGCGCAGGTGATGGGACTTACGGGAATACCGCAGGGCAGTCATCGGAGCGGTTCCGCAAAAGAAGCCGGAGGCAGCGACTTCCTGCAGGCATTCACCAATGCGCAGGATTATAATAAGTCGAATGATCTGCAGGCGGCAAAATCGGAAGGAACCGGTGCACAGGGAAAGGACTCCAAAAATACAGCAGATCAGAACCGGACGCAGACAAAAAAGAGCGGGGATCAGAATGTCCGCAGGAATGAGACGCAAAAAGCGCAGCGTCCGGAACAGACGACCAAAACAGATGATACTGCGGATTCTGAAAACGTAACGGATGTACAGGAAGAATTCGCGGAAGAAGAAGCCGGCGTAGCGGCAGCAGCGCAGCAGCTTCTGGCGGATATCGCGCAGATGCTTCAGATCCGTCCGGAGGACCTGCAGGGTGCCCTGGATGAGCTGGGCCTCGATGCTTCTGCATTGCTGGAAAGCGGCACGATCAATGAACTGGTGGCGCAGGTAGCGGCAGACGGGGATCTGTCGGCGCTGGTGACAGACAGCAACCTTGCGGATCTGGCAAAAGAGCTGAATACGATGGTCAGTGAAATGGTAGGTCAGCTGCAGGAAGAAAATGCAGGCGTGGATCCGCAGACTTTGAAGCAGATCCTGGCGGATGCGCTGACGCAGGCAGCGGAGGAAACGCCGGTAACGGAAGAAGCCGTGCCGGTGAACGAAATGCCGCAGACGCTTGCGGAGAATGAAGGCGATGATACACAGAAGGAACTGGCCGATAAACGCAGGGAGCGTTCGGACCGTTTTGAAGAGCGGGCCATGGACGCCGTAGCCCAGCTGAATGCGGATACGGCGAATGCGGATGTGGCGGATATCGCAGATACCGTCCGTACGCAGACGGAGCAGCTTCGTTATACAACGAACCCGCAGGAGATCATGGATCAGGTGCTGGATCAGATCAAGACGCAGGTAAAAGATGATATGACGTCTCTCGATATGGTACTGCATCCGGCAAGTCTGGGACATGTAGCACTTAACCTGACCAGCCGGGACGGCGCGGTCACGGCCCAACTCACGGCGCAGAATGAAAGCGTGCGGGAAGCGCTGCAGAGCCAGATCCAGATCTTAAAAGAGAATCTGGAACAGGCCGGTGTAAAGATCGAAGCGGTGGAAGTAACGGTTTCTGCCCACGCTTTTGAGCAGAACCTGGAACAGGGCAACGACGGGGAAAGCGATGCACAGATGCAGGAACGTGAACGGCTGCGCAGGGCAACACATAAGATCAATCTGGGCGGAAGCGACGGCGAAGGGATCGAGGGGATCGATGAACTCGGCGAAGCGGAAGCGGTCAATGTGGCGATGATGCAGGCCGACGGACGACGCTTAGATTACAGAGGATAATACGCGGGAGGGT
The DNA here is from genome assembly GCA_017508825.1 of Lachnospiraceae bacterium. Taxonomy (GTDB): domain Bacteria; phylum Bacillota; class Clostridia; order Lachnospirales; family Lachnospiraceae; genus NK4A136. The sequence goes on along the minus strand of JAFWRC010000167.1, from coordinate 22,076 downwards.
TCAACTATGGCAATGATAGCGCCTTTGGTAGATGGCAAATTTGATACGGAAAACGCATCCAGTGCATCTCTGAAAAATGCGAAAGAGGCAAAGAACAGCTCCGGCGTGGATTCCGAAGCGTTCCTGACGCTGCTGGTTGCCGAAATGAAAAACCAGGATCCGCTGGAACCGACTTCCAATACCGAGTGGGTCAGCCAGTATGCAACCTTCACACAGGTATCCGAGATCCAGTCCATCGGGGATGCGATGAACAGTGTGCAGGCACAGGGACTGGTGGGCAAAAACGTTATTATGAAAGTGCGGGATGCGGCGACCGGAGAGACCGATTACGTGGATGGCATGGTAGAACGTGTGGGCTATGAGGAAGGCAAGGCGCATCTGTATATTGACGGCACCCCGTATTCCATCGATGATCTGGATACCGTGATCAGTGAGGAGTATATGGCGGCAACGGAAAAAGCCGATGATGTAAAACTGCGGATGAAGAGCCTGCCCTCTGTGACCCAGATCACGGAAGACCATGTGAATTCCATCGTGGAGCTGGGACAGGTCATCAACAGTATGTCCGACTATGAGAAAAACTTCCTGGAGGAAGGGACGATCGATGCCGTAAACGAGTATGTGGACCGTGCTACGGCGATCGTGAAAGAGCAGCAGGCGGCGAAGGAAAAGGAAGCGGCAAAGACGGCGGCCAAGTCGGTGGATGACACACTGAAGAGCCTGCCGGATGTAGAGGAGATCTCTCTTTCGAACGAAGAGACCATTATGACGCTGCATAATACGGTAGAAGCGATGAGCACCTACCAGAAAGGTTTTGTCGGACAGGATAACCTGGATAAGGTAGAGAATTATTATTATCGTCTCAAAGACCTTAAGAATGCATGAGTTTGGACCGATATAAAAAATAAGTGAAAGGTGAGATCTCACGGACGAGATCCGGATGAGCAAACGGATGAGCCCCTTTCGAACGATCTGGATACGAAAGGGGTTTTTATTTTCTGAAAAAATCCCTTTAAGACGAAATAAGGAGGAACAATATTATGATGCGATCTCTCTTCGCCGGCGTGGCGGGCTTAAAAACCCATCAGGTAAAGATGGATGTTATCGGTAACAACATTGCAAACGTGAATACCGTCGGTTACAAGTCACAGACCATCAACTTTTCGGAATTGATGTATCAGACCACCCAGGCGGCTTCAGGGCCGAACCCGGAAACCGGACGCGCCGGACAGAACGCAAAGCAGATCGGTCTCGGCGTACAGTCGGCGGCGATCACCACCAATATCGAACTGCAGGGTTCCTCCCAGACGACCGGTAACGCGTTTGACCTGCGTATCTCCGGCAGCAACTTCTTCGTTGTAAACGGCGGTGACGGCAACAAGTTCACCCGTGACGGTTCCTTTTATGTAGATGCAGCCGGCAACCTGGCTATGAGCTCCAACGGATACAATGTTATGGGCTGGCAGGTGGACAAGAACGGTGATATCGTACAGGATAACGTATCCAAGCTGCAGATCCTCTCAGAGGCAAATATGACATCTCCGGCACAGCTGACCAGCCGGGCTACCATGAACGGTATCGTGGATAAGAACGATCCGCAGGTCATCGGCGACGGCAAGATCATCAACGTGCAGATCTATGATAACCTGGGCTATTCCTACACGGCGCGTTTCCGCATGGTAGGCACGGATAATGAAGGACAGTACTCCCTGGAACTGGATAAACTGCTGGACTCCGGGAATGAGGATGTGAGCGATAAGTACCAGGCAAATATCTTTACCGGATCTACGGTGGGAACCAGTCCTGTTCCGGTAGCCAAGGCGAAAAGCTATGGTCTGGCAGACGGCTGGAGTCTGGCAGCCGACGGTACGATCACCGGCACAAATGCGGACGGATCGGCGAAAAAGCTTACTCCGACGGATGCCGGCTCCACCGAGGTGGATGGCGTGAACGTATCCAATCAGGACCTGTACGCGCAGGCGTGGGGCTTCGACAGCTATGAGGATCTGACGCAGCAGATCGTATACAATTATACCAGCGCGGATGCGGATCCGGCTCCGACCTCGCTTGCATCGGTTCTGGCCAACGGCGGTAAATATACCACACTGGATACGAGCGTAGATCCGCCGGTGACCCAGGAAGTGAGCATCTTTGATAAGACCAAGAAAACTCTGAGTGTTGACGGTTACCGCAGAGCAGCAGGAACGGCGCTCAGCGTGAATTATGACCAGATCAGCGGCGCGCTCCGCGGTGTCGGCGGCGGTACCAGCCAGTCGTTCTATCTGAACATTGCGCCCAAGGATAAGTCCGCGGACAATCCGTTCAGTATGAACAGCGCGCAGGGCGATGACCAGGGCAAACCGGGTATCAAGATCGATATGAGCAACACCAGCAACGTGAATAACGAGAAGAAATCCACCATCAGCGGTGTATCCGGTGATGACCAGGGCTTTGGTACCGGATGGGCAGTCGGCGCGATGACCGGTGTATCGATCCAGACAGACGGCAAGATCTTCGGCGCGTATGATAACGGCCAGACCAAGCTGTTAGGCCAGATCGCGACGGCGCAGTTTTCCAACCCGGCCGGTCTGGAGAAGACCAGCGACAACCTGTATCAGGCAACCTTAAACTCCGGCAAGTTTGACGGTATCGGCGTGGATATTTCGGAGGACGGCGGTTCCATGGCGACCGGTGTACTGGAAATGTCCAACGTGGATCTTTCCAGCGAGTTTACCTCTCTGATCACCACGCAGCGTGGTTTCCAGGCAAACTCCCGTATCATCACGGTATCCGATACACTGCTGGAAGAACTGGTGAACCTGAAGAGATAATGAGTTGAGTAGAAATGTGTGAAAATAAAGGTCTGTGTGAACACACAGACCTTTATTCAATAAAAGCCTTCCCCCCTTAGGGGGGAAGGTGTCAGCCGAAGGCTGACGGATGAGGGGCTTACCCGGAGGATGATTACATGATCGAAGTAACGAAGATAAACGGCGGGATCGCCCTGATCAACTGCGACCTGATCGAGTACGTGGAAGAGACGCCGGACACGGTGATCACGCTCACAACAGGGCGAAAGTTAATTGTAAAAGAGAGTAGACAAGAAATCAAAAATTTAGTAAAATCGTATAAGTGGGAAATCTATCATGGCTGATCCTTTATAAAAAATAAATGAAGGATCATTCCATGTTTTTATGTATTTTACGGTATACATAATATTATTATTGTTATGAGGAATCTTGGGTTATGGATCTAGCGTCACTTATCGGCTTGGCAGTCTGTTTTGTATTGATGATCTTCGGTATCGTATTTGACGGTAAAAACGTCAACTTCGGCGCGATCATCAACTTCCTGGATGCGCCGTCGGCGATCATTACCTTCGGTGGCGCATTTATGTGTATGATGGCTTCGAACCTGATGGCAAAGTTCGTAGCCGGTGTAAAGAGTATCACGCTGATCTTCAAAACCCCGCAGATCAATCAGGTAGAGACGATACAGACGATCATCCGCCTGGCCAATACCGCGCGTAAGGAAGGCTTGCTGGCGTTGGAAGAGGGATCTGCAGATATCGACGATGCTTTTCTGAAAAAAGGGATCATGCTGGTGGTAGACGGTACCGATCCGGAGCTGGTAAAGGCTATTATGGAGACGGAACTGGATTCCATCGAGGAACGTCATAAAGAAAAGATCCATTTCTGGCAGGATCTGGGCGGTATGGGACCTGCATGGGGTATGATCGGTACCCTGATCGGTCTGGTAAACATGCTGCAGAACATGTCCGATGCGGCTGCGATCGGACCGGCTATGGCCGTAGCCTTGCTGACAACGATGTACGGTTCCGTGCTGGCAAACTGGATCTGTGCTCCTACGGCGAACAAGCTGGGCAAGTTCAACGATATGGAGATCAGTACCAAACAGATCATGATCGAAGGTCTGCTTTCGATCCAGGCAGGTGAGAACCCGCGAGTGATCGAAGAAAAGCTGAAATCCTTCCTGGCGCCTTCGGAGCGCCCGACGGGTGAGGATGCCGGCGGAGAATAATAAGCGTATCAATACTTGCCTTCCCCCTCTGGGGGAAGGTGGCCGAAGGCCGGATGAGGGGCTTTTAGGCGAGGGAGGAATAAAACAAAACCATGGCAAAAAAGAAACAGGAGGAACAACCGGCCGGCTCACCGGCCTGGATGGCCACCTTCTCAGACCTGATGAATCTGCTGCTCTGCTTCTTCGTGCTTCTGTTCTCGATGTCTTCCATCGATGAAAAGAAGTGGGAAGAAGTTGCTGCGTCTTTTTCTTCCACATTTTCCGTTTTGCCGGGCGGCGCATCGGCAATTGGCGAAGGCGTGTTGTTATCCCGTGGCGTGAGCCAGCTGAATCAGCTGGACAATTATATCAACGAAACCGGTAAAGCGGCAGAGGACATTGAAGAAGCCGAGGATATCTTAGCAGAAGTGGAAGCGCAAAAGATGGCGGCTTCCGAAGCGCTGGAAGAGAAAGTGTCCGAGGCGCTTTCCGAATCCGGAATGGATGATCTGGTAGAGCTGGAATATACATCCCAGTATGTGCAGCTTACCCTAAACGGCGCATTGCTGTTTGACTCCGGCAGCGCCACACTGAGCGAATCGGCCCATGCAGTGCTGGATCAGGTGGGGATGATCCTGGAACGCTATGCGGGCTCGACCATCGAGATCGAAGGGCATACGGATTCCGTGCCGCAGCATTCCGCGCAGTTCCCCAGCAACAATGAGCTTTCGGATGCCAGAGCATTGGCGGTCTTCTATTATCTGATCGAGCATACTAATCTGGATCCGGCTGAGATCAAGCATTCGGGGCGCGGTGAATATATCCCTGTCGCAGACAATTCCACGGCAGAGGGGCGCGCGCTCAACCGTCGTGTGGAGATCAAGATCTACAATTCGCTGAGTCAGTATTGATACTATAAGGGAGGTATGACCCTATGAAGAAAAATCTGTTATCTATTCTGATCCTTTCACTGCTGGTAGTGAATATCGTGATGACGGCGATCATGCTGTTCTCCGTGATCGGGACGAATAAAAAGACCGCAGCGATCGTAACCGATATCGCCGGCATCTTAAATCTTGAGATGGCAGATGCCAACGGCAATGCCAGCTCGGTATCGATGGAAGCGACCGAGTCCTATACCCTGCCGGATCTGACCATTACGACGAAGCGCGCGGAAGGCGATACCAAGGACAGCTATTGTATCATCGGTATCACGCTCAGCATCAACAAAGAGCATGAAGATTACGCAAAATACGGCGGCGAAGCAATGGCCGGATATGCGGATCATGTCAAGAGCGAAGTGATCAGTGTCATTTCCCAGTATACCGTAGACGAGATCAAGCTGAGCCAGGATGCGATCTGCGACGAGATCTTAAAGCGCATCCAGCAGAAGTTCGGTTCGGAAGTGATCTTTGATGTATCGATTTCGAACATTATGTTTGGCTAAAGCCGGACACAGCCTGAACTGCAAAAGTCAGGCCCGTGCTTGCACGAGGCAGGACTTTGGGAGATCAGGCGACGTCGGGCGCAGCCCGTTAACCGACATGAAGCGCGCAGCGCGGAATGGAGGTGTCCGGCTAAGATGACTTGATAAAGAATACTTTTCGCGAAGGGAGGTGAGCGCGTGGGCGATATATTGTCGCAGGAGGAAATAGATAAACTCTTAAGCGATATGAGCAAAGGCGATGTCGACATCGAAAAGATGAAAAACGATGACGGCCGCCAGGTAAAAGATTATGATTTTAAGCGCCCCGCCAAGTTCTCCAAAGAACACCTTCGTACGCTGGAACTGATCTTTGAACATTACGGACGATTGTTATCCACCAACCTTCCGGTGTACCTGCGGAAGAACGTACAGGTAAATGTGGTCAGTTCGGAAACAGTCACGTTTAACGAATTTACCAATGCGCTTTCCAATCCCGTGATCCTGGGGATCATAGCGTTTCATCCCCTGATCGGCAATATCCTGATCGATCTGGGATCACAGGTAGGCTTTTCCTTTATCGACCGTATGCTGGGCGGCCCCGGAGAAGCAATGGACAAGCTGCGGGATTTCTCCGAGATCGAGATGGGGATCCTGGAGAAGCTGATGACGATCAGCACACAGCTGCTCAGGGAACCCTGGAAGAATGTAATGGAAGTGGAGCCGGTGTTGGAGCGCATCGAGACCAATACCCAGTTTGCGCAGATCATCGCGCCGAATGAGATGATCGCGATCGTAACGCTCAATGTCAAGATGGGGGAAGTGGAAGGCTTTATGAACATCTGCATCCCGTATATGACCATTGAAGCCATTATCGATAACCTGAATACGAAATTCTGGTTTACCAGTATGGCAAATCAGGATAACGGCGATTACCGGCAGGATCTGGAAAATCTGCTGCGCCGTGTGGATGTGCCGGTCAAGGCGGTGCTCGGCAAGAGCCAGATCGCCGTCAGCGACTTCCTGGGGCTCCAGGTAGGTGATATCATCCGGCTGGAGCGCCGTGTAGATAATGAACTGGATGTTTATGTAGGAATGTATAAGAAGTTTTCTGCTGTGCCGGGAACGGATCATGACCACTATGCGGTCCGCGTGACCAGTGTATATCATGAGGACGAGGACGGCAGTGAGAACGTGAGTACAGTTCAAGGGTAAGATTCCGCCGGGCGGATGCCTGACGAAGACTTAAGAGAGGAAATGTGAGCAAATGGATGGAATGCTGTCGCAGGACGAGATCAATGCGCTGCTGAATGGTATGGATCTGGATACTGTCTCCGACTCTTCTTCCGGGGGGAGCGGCAGCAGTAGCGGTGAGCCGGATCAGAGCCTGCTTTCAGACATCGAAAAAGATGCGATCGGCGAGATCGCCAATATCAGCATGGGAACCTCGGCGACGACGCTGTTTTCCCTGGTCAACCAGAAGGTAAACATTACCACACCGAAGGTGCAGCTGGCGAACTGGGATACGGTCATGGCCGATTATCCGGCACCCTGCGTATTCGTTGAGATCCAGTATACCGTGGGTCTTACCGGATCGAACATCCTGATCCTGAACGAACGGGATGTCAAGATCATCACGGATCTGATGATGGGCGGCGATGGGACCAATGTCGACGGAGAGCTGGGCGAACTGCATCTATCCGCAATCTCTGAGGCGATGAACCAGATGATGGGATCGTCTGCGACTTCCCTGTCTTCGATGATGGAGATCAAGATCGATATCAGCCCGCCGGTGGCCAGTCTGGTGAAGGTGACGGAACTGACGGACGGCAGAAGACAGAATCCGTTTACGGAAGATACTTTTGTACAGATCTCATTCCGCATGCAGATCGGAGAGCTGATCGATTCCACGATCATGCAGCTGTATCCGGTCGCTTTTGCAAAATCGTTATATGAGAAATTTACCGGCGGAGCGATGATGGGCAGCAGCGCAGAACCGGCTCCGGCAACACCGGTACCGGATCCCGTGCCGTTTGCGGCAGTGCCGGAGATGCCGGCCGCACAGGCGCCGCAGGCAGCCGCGTATACCGCGCCGCAGCAGTCGCAGATGCCCAATATGGGCGCAATGCCCGGTATGGGAGCCATGCCGCAGATGCCCTACCCGCAGATGCCGTATCCGCAGGGCATGCCGATGATGCCGCAGACCAATGTGCAGCCGGCACAGTTTACGGCATTTACACCGGAGATGGCGGCAATGATCGGACAGGAAAACATCGGCCTGATCATGGATGTGCCGCTGGAAGTAACGGTAGAACTCGGGCGTACCTCCAAGACGATCCACGAAATCCTGGATTTTGCGCCGGGTACGATCATCGAATTGGAAAAGATCGCCGGTGAACCTATTGATGTGCTGGTCAACGGCAAGTTTGTGGCCAAGGGCGAAGTGGTGGTCATCGAGGAAAGCTTCGGTGTAAGGATCACGGAGATCATTAAGGATTAAGGCGATGTCGGAATTACGGATTTTATTGACATTAGCGGATCCTGCGACGGCGCCGTCCGGAAATGCCGCAACAAATATCGCACGGTTTCTGACACTGCTGGTCATTTTTATCCTGGTACTGGGCGTGACGTTTTATACTACGAAGTTTATCGCCAGGACACAGCAGGGACGTGTAAACTCCACCAATATGGAGATCATGGAGACTATGCCGGTTGCAAACGGCAAGTATCTTCAGATCGTCCGGATCGGCGGGAAGTATGTGGTGCTGGCGATCGCAAAGGATTCGATCACGAAGGTCACGGAACTGGCAGAAGGGGAATATGTTCCTTCGGGGAAGCCGCAGACGGGATCTTTCGGAGACCTGATAAAGAAGTTTGCAAAGCCTGCCGGAGATGCGGATACGGATCCGGCGGCAAAGACAGACAAGGGTGAAGGTAACGGACATCAGTAAGAGAAGAAGAAAACTCAATATCCTGTTAAGACACATATGCCTGCTGCTGGTAGTGGGCATTATGTCTTTTATGGTACCCTTGACGGCGCATGCAACGGATGCGGACAATACGGGGGATACGGATGAGCGTACCTATGAGGAGGAGCCGGGAAGCAGTACCAGTCCCAACTCGCCCAACATCGGGAACACCGTGACCATTGCATTAAACGACGGTAACGGTTCCGTCAACGGTGCGCTGCAGATCGTATTTATCCTGGCGGCGATCTCACTGATCCCGTTCCTGCTGCTGACGGTGACCAGTTTTACGCGTATCATCATCGTGCTGCATTTTACCAGGCAGGCGCTCAATACGCAGACGGCGCCCCCCAACCAGGTGCTGATCGGTCTGGCGGTGTTCCTTACGATCTACATTATGGCACCGACCTTTACCGCCATCTATGATGATGCCATTGTGCCGTTAAACAACGGTGATATCGAAGTATCGGAAGCTTTGGAACTGGGCGCACAGCCGCTCAGGGAGTATATGTATCCGCAGACCCAGGTGACGGATGTTTCGGTCTTTATGGAGATCGCCGGTTACACAGAGTGGGACGGTACGCCGGATACGATCCCTCTGCAGGTGCTGATCCCGGCGTATGTGATGAGTGAGCTTCGAACGGCGTTCATCATCGGCTTTCTGATCTACATACCGTTTTTGATCATCGATATGGTGGTCAGCTCGGTGCTGATGAGTATGGGTATGATGATGCTGCCGCCCACGACGATCTCGATGCCGTTCAAGATCCTGCTGTTCGTACTGGCGGACGGCTGGAACCTGATCATCGTCAATCTTGTCCGATCGTTTTACTGACGGATGAGATGTTTTGTCATTACGGATAGATTTTCAAGGGAGGTGTGGTCATGACAATAGATTCCATAACACAGATCATGTCGGATGCGATGTATACCGTCGTGATCACGGCGCTGCCGCCGCTTCTGATCTCCATGGTGATCGGCCTTCTGATCAGTATCTTTCAGACGGTCACCTCGATCCAGGAGCAGACACTGACCTTTGTACCGAAGCTTCTGGCGATCTTTCTGACCCTGATGGTGGGCGGCAACTGGATGCTGAACAATATGATCACGTTTATGAGAGAACTGTGGTCGGACTTTAGTATTTATATACACTAAAGCGCATGAGATAAAGGACGTTGCAGTATGGTTTGGAATGCGGATCTTTCCTTCCCGCTGTCGGAATTAGAATATTTTCTGCTGATCCTGACCCGGATGTCGATGTTCATCTTTGCGGCACCCTTCTTCGGACAGCGGAATGTACCGCAGATGCTGCGGGCGGCGTTTGCGGTGCTGGTGTCCTTTGTGCTGTATGAGGCGATCACGCCGCATCAGTACGTGGAATATGAGACGATCCTGGGTATACGATGCTGGTGCTGAAGGAGGCAATCACAGGCCTGCTGATCGGTCTGGCGGCTTCGTGGGCAATGCAGATCGCGGCGTTTGCGGGGCAGATCGTGGATACGGACATCGGTTTTGCCATGGTCGCGCAGATGGATCCGGCAACGCAGATGAATGTTACCGTGACCGGTTATCTTTACCAGTATGCTTTTATGCTGATCTTCATGGTGACGGGAATGCACCGCTGGCTGTTGAAGGCGATGGCAGAGAGCTTTACGCTGATCCCGCTGGGGCATGCGGAGTTTGCTTTAGATAAGTTGAATACTGCGTTTATCTCCTTCATCTCGGAATATGTGATGCTGGGTTTCCGCATCAGCCTGCCCATCTTCTGCGTGACGCTGATGCTGAACTGCCTGCTCGGCATTATGGCAAAGGTATCCCCGCAGATGAACATGTTTGCGGTCGGTATGCAGATCAAGGTGCTGTGCGGACTGTGTGTGCTGTTTCTGACGGTACGACTGCTTCCCCGCGCGGCGGATCTGATCTTTGCGGAGATGCAGGTGGCGGTAAGCCGTTTTGTTTCGATCCTGGGAGGTACGGCATGACAGAGTGTGTATCCCCCGGAGGGCTTTTGAAATCAGAAATCCGCTTGCGGAATTCCTGCGCCGTGCGCGGTTGCGCATCTCCACGGGGATTGCTGAAACTGGATCTGCAGTTTTTTGCGAAGGAAGGCCCGGGCGGTGAGAAGACCGAAGAGGCGACCGGCAAAAAACTGGAGGATGCCAGAAAAGAAGGCCAGGTGGCAAAATCACAGGAGTTTGCCACGAGCTTAACGATCCTGGCGCTGTTTCTGCTGCTGCGTTTCTGGACATCCACGCTGGGCAGACAGCTGGGGGAATTGTTCGAGGGCTTTTACACAAGGATCCCGACGTTGTCCAAACAGGCTTCGTATTTTAACCAGAGCCAGCAGTTTACAGCGCTTCTGCGGATCGCGCTGCTGCGCATCCTGGTGATCATCCTGCCGTTTATCTTAGCGGCGTTTGTGGTTGCCTTTGTGGCGGATCTGGTGCAGGTGAAATGGAAGCCGACCAGCAAGCCGCTCAAACCGAAATTCAGCAAGCTGAATCCGATCTCGGGCGTGAAGCGGATCTTCTCGCTCAACAAGCTGGTCGAACTGGTAAAGTCCATCTTAAAACTTGTGGTGATGGGCATTATCATATATAATGAGCTTAAGGATCAGTGGCCGCTTTTGTATGTGCTGTATGATATGCCGATGATGCAGGCGGTGATCATGGCGGGGCAGCTGCTGATCGATATCGGATACAAGATCGCGCTGGTCTTCTTAGTCATTGCTGCGGCAGATTATATCTACCAGAAGTGGAAGTTTAAGCAGGACATGAAGATGACCAAGCAGGAGGTCAAGGAAGAGTATAAATCCACCGAAGGTGATCCGCAGATCAAGGGCAAGATCCGGCAGCGTATGCAGGAAGCATCCAGGCGGCGTATGATGCAGCAGCTGCCCAAGGCGGATGTGGTCATCACCAACCCGACGCATTATGCCGTGGCGGTCATGTATGATAAAGAGGTCGCCGAGGCGCCCATAGTGGTCGCCAAGGGCGCAGACTATATGGCGCAGCGTATCAAGGACGCGGCCAAAGAACACCACGTGTATATCATGGAGAACAAGCCGCTGGCCCGTTCCCTGTACGCAAACGTGGAGCTGGGCGAAGAAATCCCTGAGGAACTGTACGTCGCCGTAGCAGAAGTATTAGCTGCGGTTTACCGTGCAGAAGGACGTGTATAATATAACCGGCTGAGCAGGATGTGATTCAAGCGAGGACTGTATTTCGCCGTCGGCGCTTAACGAGTTCGAGTTTGCGAAGAACGAGTTTAGCGTCCGTTACGAGCGAAATCCAAGCGGGAGCGTGTCCGAGATTGAATACATCCGTGGGAAGCCGGGCGATAGTATAGAGGAAAGGAGCGGAGCATGCTGAAAAAGCTGAAAAGCGGAGATCTGGTTGTTGCGATCTACGTGCTGGCTGCTTTTATCATGCTCATCGTACCGATCCCGAACTGGCTGCTGGATATTTTGCTTGCGGTCAATATGTCCGTGGCGTTTTCCATCCTGTTTTCGGCCATGTTCTCCAAAGAGACATTGGATATGTCGTTCTTCCCGACGATGCTGCTCTTTACGACACTGTTCCGTATCTCGCTGAACGTATCGTCTACCCGTCTGATCCTGGTTTCCGGTGATCCGGGTAACGTAGTATCGACCTTTGGTAATTTCGTAGGCGGCGGTGACCTGGTGATGGGTATCATCGTCTTTGCCATCCTGTTGATCGTGCAGTTTATGGTCATCAACAAAGGTTCCGAGCGAGTCGCAGAAGTAACGGCCAGATTTACCCTCGACGCTATGCCGGGTAAACAGATGGCCATCGACGCCGACTTGAATACTGGCGCCATCGACGATGCGGAAGCCAAACGCAGACGTGATAAGATCCAGGAAGAAGCATCCTTCTTCGGTTCCATGGACGGTGCCGTGAAATACGTTAAGGGAGATGCGACCGCCGGACTGCTGATCTCTGCAGTCAACTTAGTGGGCGGTATCCTGATGGGATGGTTGCGTCGTGGTATGGAACCGTCTCAAGCGCTGAACACCTACGCGGTGCTGACCATCGGTGACGGTCTGGTATCGGCGATCCCGTCCCTTCTGATCTCATTGGCGACCGGTGTGCTGGTCACCAAGGGCTCAAAGGATGCGGACTTCGGCAACATCCTGATCAAGCAGATCTTCGGGCTGCCGAAGGCAATGTATATCGTGGGCGCGACCCTGGCATTTCTGGGCGTGTTCACACCGCTGCGTGCGATCATCTTTATTCCGCTGGGCGTTGCATTTATCCTGACGGGGCGCAAGATGAGCACCACCATGGCGACGGCTTCCGTGGAGCAGCAGGTGGAAGCGGAAGAAGCGGCGGAAGCGGAAGAGATCCGCAAGCCGGAGAATGTCACATCGCTGTTGCAGGTGGACCCGATCGAATTGGAATTCGGGTACGGCATCATCCCGCTGGCAGATGCGAACCAGGGCGGTGACCTTCTGGACCGCGTGGTTATGATCCGAAGACAGATCGCGCTGGAACTCGGTACCGTGGTGCCGATCATCCGTCTGCGTGATAACATACAGTTGAATCCGAACCAGTACATCATCAAGATCAAAGGCATCCAGACCTCTATGGGCGAGATCCTCTTTGATCATTATATGGCGATGAATCCGGGGTATGTGGAGGAAGAGATCACCGGTATCCCGACGACGGAACCGGCGTTCCAGCTGCCGGCCATCTGGATCACGGAAGGCCAGAGAGAACGTGCCGAGTCCGTGGGCTATACCGTAGTCGACCCGCCTTCGATCATCGCGACGCACCTGACCGAAGTGATCCGCCAGCATATTGCGGAACTCTTAACGAGACAGGATGTGCAGTCCCTGGTGGACAACTTAAAAGAGAGCAACCCGTCCATCGTGGAGGAACTGGTACCGAAGCTGCTGGGGCTTGGTGAGATCCAGAAGGTATTGCAGAATCTGCTTTCCGAAGGTATCTCCATCCGTGACCTGCTGACGATCTTCGAATCCTTAGCAGACCATGCGACGGCAACGCGTGATACGGATCTGCTCACGGAGTACGTACGGCAGTCCTTAAAGCGCGCGATCTCGAATAAGTATTTCGCCGGCTCCAATATGGTGAGTGTGCTGACCCTGGATCCCAAGCTGGAGCAGGATATCATGGCATCGGTCAAGCAGTCGGAGCAGGGGGCGTATATCACACTGGATCCGGAGCGCATCCGTGCTATGCTGGATAACCTGAAAAAGGGGATCGGCAAACTGGAAGAGATGGGAGCCAGCCCGATCGTGCTGACATCGCCCATCGTGCGTATGTATTTCAAGAAGTTGACAGAAGATTATTATCGCGACCTGGTAGTCGTATCGTATAATGAGGTGGAGTCCGATGTGGAACTGCAGAGCGTCGGAATGGTGAGCGCATAAGAGATGATCATTAAGAAATTTCAGGCCAAAAATGAAGAAGAGGCGCTGGCACTTGCGAAGAAGGAACTCGGTTCGGAAGTGACGATGATCCATTCCCGCAATGTGAAGCCCAAGGGATTCTTTTCGTTCCTGAAAAAGATGCAGGTGGAGATCACCGTGGCAAAGGAAGAAGAGATGGACCGGCCGGAAGTACAGGCCAAGAGTGCCATCGCCGAAGTGAACCGTGCCAGAAAGAAAGCAGAGGAGAAAGAGACGAAGCCGAAGCATCTGGATCTGGTGGCAGATGACAATGCGGAAGAGTCTAAGACTTATAAAGAGGATAAGGCAGACAAGACCGAGACCGCAGTGGAAGAGAAGCTGGACAACATCCAGAGTCTGCTGGAGCAGAAGCTGAGCAAGCGCGCAGATGAGGAAAAAGAGCGGGAGCGTAAGAATCTGGAGGAAGCAAAAGAGCAGGATGCAGAGCGTAAGGAAATGCTGGATTTCTGCCGTCTGCTGCACCGGACGCTTCTGGAAAACGAAGTGACTGAGAACAATGCCAACGAACTGGTGGATGAGATCCGTCAGAACTACGCCAGCGGGATGACGATGGAGCATATGCTTTCGTATGTGTACCAGAAGATCATCTTAAAATTTGGCAAACCGGTACGGATCGCGCCTTCGGAAAAAGGAGCAAAGGTGGTCTTCTTTATCGGGCCTACCGGCGTGGGCAAGACGACCACGCTCGCCAAGGTGGCATCCAGATTCCGGCTGATGGAGAATAAACAGGTAGCGCTCTTTACCACGGATACCTACCGCATCTCCGCAACGGACCAGTTAAAGACATATGCAAATATCTTAGGCGTTCCGTTCCATGTGATCTATGAGGCGAAGGAACTGGTGGAACAGTACGAACGCTATAAGGATTACGATTATATCCTTGTGGATACGGCAGGGCACTCGCATAAGAACGAGGAGCAGAAGAAGGATATGATGGCCTTTCTGCAGGCACTGCCCGAAGAGATACCGAGTGAACGGCATCTGGTACTGTCGGCAACGACAAAGTATAAGGATCTGCTGGAGATCGCAGATGCCTATAAGGAAATGACGGACTACCGGCTGATCTTTACCAAGCTGGACGAGACCAGGGAATGCGGCAATCTCCTGAACCTGCGTCTGTATACCGGAGAGCCGATCAGCTATGTAACAAACGGGCAGAACGTGCCCGACGATATTGAAGTGTTCAATCCGCAGAGCGTGGCGCGCAGTTTATTGACAGACCAGGCTTAGTTTAGGGAAAGACGATAACACAGATTTTATTGGTATAATTACGAGGAACCGATGGATCAGGCACAACAGCTCAGAAACATCATAAAGGCAAATACGATGCCGGCCAGCCGTCCGCTGGCACGGGTGATCACTGTCACTTCCGGAAAGGGTGGCGTGGGCAAATCCAACACGGCCATTAACCTGGCACTGCATTTTAAGCAGCTGGGGCAAAGAGTGATCATTCTGGATGCGGATTTCGGTCTGGCGAATATCGAGATCATGTTCGGCACCGTGCCGAAGCATAATCTCTGCGACCTGATCTACCAGGGCAAGTCTATCACGGAGATCATCACATGGGGGCCCGGAGACGTAGGCTTTATCTCCGGCGGATCCGGTATCGCGGGACTTTCCAACTTAAGCCGCGAATACCTGACCTATATCATACAGAACTTAGCACAGCTGGATGCCATAGCAGACGTGATCATCATCGATACCGGAGCGGGCATTTCCGATGCGGTACTGGAGTTTCTGGTGGCAAGCGGGGAGATCCTTCTGATCACCACGCCGGAGCCGACTTCAATCACGGATTCCTATTCGCTGCTCAAGGCGCTCAACCGGCATCCGAGATTTGCGAAGGAAAATTCCCAGATCAAGGTGATCGCCAACCGTGTGGAGAATGAAAATGAAGGGGAAGTATTATTTAAAAAACTGAATGTAGTGGTAAGCCGTTTTCTGGGACTGCCTCTGGAGTATCTGGGTGCGGTACCGCAGGATAAGCATCTGGCACAGGCGGTGATGCAGCAGACACCGGTAAGCCTTGCCAGCCCGAACGCAAAATCCGCGGTTGCCTATGAGCGCATTACGGAGAAACTGATGCATTTGGAAAACGAAGGAAAAATCAAGAAAAGGGGGATGGCCGCATTCTTCTCACACATCGTGGCCAACAAAAAAGCGACATGATTGATATTTTGGATGTAGTAAGACCGGGAGATCGTGTAGATCTCGAAATGATCAGCGTAGACGGCGAGGGCAGAGAGGAAAGGAAATATCACATCACCAAAGTGTATGATATCAGTGATGATGCCATCGTGGAAGTCGTGATGCCGCAGGAACAGGGGCGTACGATCATCATGTCCCAGAATGCGCAGTATGAGATGTTCTTTTATGCGGGCCGTGGCCTGTACAGCTGTATCGGCGAGGTGATCGACCGCCGTAACGATGATAATGTGGCAGTCGCGGTGCTCGAGCCGGTAACGGAGCTGTCCAAGAAGCAGCGTCGTGAGTACTTCCGCTACAGCTGCGCGATCGGTATGATGGGACGGCAGCTGCCGGATTGGGAAGAAAAGAGTTACCTGGAGCAGAGCAAGCTGGATATCATGGCAGAACCCGTGGAACGGGGCGTGATCGTGGATATCAGCGGCGGCGGTATGCGTTTTGTTTCGCAGGCAGAATATGAGCTGGGCCGTCTTGTGCATACCCGCTTCGTTCTGGATCTGAAAGAAGGGCGCCGTACCTATGATGCGGTGGTGCGTGTGATCACGGCGGAAAAGATGCAGAACCAGCCGTCCAACCGGGAATACAGAGGTCAGTTCCTTTATATGGAGAACGGAGCCAGGGAAGAGATCATCCGCTTCATTTTTGAAGAGGAGCGTAAGACCCGCAAACGCCAGAGCGGTGTATAATGCAGGATATAATGCCGGGCATAACCGGAGAGTACAGAACCAGGTTCATCACCTGGTTCTTTTTATTGGTGATTCATAGTAAATATGTAAAAAAATATTGTAATTTAGGACGCTTTTGTGGTACAATATTTACATATTTTGGGGGATATGCTAACAGGAAGGTTGGGGGAAAAACGATATGGATGCAAAGAAAATCCTGATTGTTGATGACTCTGCACTCACGCGAAGAGTGATCTGTGATATAATCAATTCTGACAGCAGATATCAGGTCGAGGCAATGGCCAATAACGGCATTGATGCGCTGAAAATCCTGGAAACCAAACAATTTGACGGCATTATTACGGATATCAATATGCCGCGGATGGGCGGTCTGGAATTCTTAAAGGAACTTAAGAAGATGGGCAGACCGGAACGAGTAATGGTTCTCTCCACCGAGACAACCGAGGGAGCCAAGGTTACCCTGGATGCGTTGGAGCTGGGAGCTGTCGACTTTATTCAAAAACCGCAGAATGCGATCTATTCGAAAGACAAAGATTTTATCAAACGCTTCTTTGACATTTTGGAAGCAGTGGTCTTTTCCAACCGCAAGGCTTCCAGCGGCATTTTCCGAAACACTGTTATGATCCGGCCGGGGGGCACTGTCGTAAAGGTAGACAGTGCCAAAGTACCGGGGGAAGGCAGGGGCAACAAGCTCGTGGCGATCGCCAGTTCTACCGGCGGTCCCAAGGCAATGCAGTCCGTGATCCCGAGACTTCCGAAGAATCTCGATGCACCGGTCCTGATCGTGCAGCATATGCCGGTCGGTTTTACCAAATCTCTGGCAGACCGCTTAAATGCGATGAGTGAAGTGACAGTCAGTGAAGCCGCAGAAGGGGAATATCTGGAGAAAGGACACGTGTATATATCCCGGGGCGGTGCGCATATGAACTATGAAGATGCGCGCGGACGGGCGAGGATTCATTACACGGATGAACCGCCGAGAGAGGGCGTAAAGCCATGCGCCAACTATATGTACGAGTCTCTGGCGAAAAGTCCTTATCACAGCATCGTATGCGTGGTACTTACCGGGATGGGACATGACGGTACCGAGGGCATACAGAACCTGATGAAATCCAAACGCACGCACATCATTGCCCAGGATGAAAAGTCTTGTGTCGTGAACGGAATGCCGGGCAGCATCGTGGCAACCGGTGTGGTCAACGAAGTATTGGATCTCGACCAGATCGCACAGGCCATCGCAGGCAATGTGGGTGTCCGCTGAAGATGCCATCTGCGAAACAGTAACTCGAAGGTTTGCCGATTGCTTTTTCAGAGTCGGGGCACCAAATAAAGTTCATAAAGGAGAAGAGACATGGATGTAAGTCAGTATTTAGACATTTTCCTTGATGAGAGCAAGGAGCACCTGCAGAATCTGAACACCAGCGTACTGAATCTCGAACAGGATCCGGAGAATCCGGAAACCATCAGCGAGATCTTCCGTGCGGCGCATACGCTCAAAGGTATGGCCGGAACCATGGGTTATAAGCGGATGCAGACATTGACGCATGATATGGAGAACGTCTTCTCCGAGGTGCGCGAGGGCAACCTGAAAGTCAATGCGGGCATGGTGGATGTATTGTTCCGCTGTCTGGACGCTATTGAAGGCTATGTGACCACGATCCAGGAAACCTCGGATGAAGGGGATAATGATAACGAACCGATCATCAAAGAGCTGAATGCGATCCTTGAGAACAAAGGGGCGGCTCCGGAAGAAGCACCGGCTCCTGCGGCAGCAGCAGCAGAAGCGGCACCGGCGGCAGGAAGTACTGCGGTATCCGGCGCCTGGGAGGCAATGGAGCTTTCCGAAGAAGAGCAGAAGGCCATGGAAGATGCGATGATGGCCAATAAGAAGATCTTCGGTGTAACGGTCTTTGTGCAGGAAAACTGCCTGCTGAAGGCGGCACGTGCATTTTTGGTATTCAAAGCGATCGAGGAACACGGTGAGATCATTGCAGCCAGCCCGTCTACGCAGGATATCGAAGATGAAAAATTTGAACTGGAATTTTCTCTGGTCGTAGCGACGGAAGCTGATCTGGATACGATCTTAAATGCCGTAAAGTCGGTTTCCGAGATCGCGGATGCCAAGGGAGCACCGTTTACGGGCGGCAGTGCGGAAGCAGAAGCGGCACCGGCAGAGGAAAAGCCGGCAGCGGCACCGAAAGTGGAAGAGAAGAAGCCCGAGACGACGGCAGTCGCACCGGTCAAGACCGAAGTGGCAAAGAAGCCGGAGAAAAAGCAGGAGAAGGCTGCACCGGCCAAGAACGACGGCAAGAAGACAGCGGGAAAACCGGCGGTAAACCGTACCGTCCGTGTAGATATCGAAAAACTGGATTCCCTGATGAATCTGGTGAGTGAGCTGATCATCGCAAAGAACTCCCTGGTGAGTACGGCGACCAGCGCCGGCTCCACCGGCAACAGCTTAAACGAGCAGATCGAGTATCTGGAGAGCGTGACCACGAACCTGCACGAATCCGTGATGAAGGTACGAATGGTGCCGATCGAGAGCGTGGTGAGCAAATTCCCGCGTATGATCCGCGATATCTCCAAGCAGCTGAACAAGCCCATGGAATTGTATATGTCCGGTGAAGAGACCGAACTCGACCGTACCGTGGTGGATGAGATCGGTGATCCGCTGATGCATATGCTGCGAAACTCCGCAGACCACGGCCTGGAAATGCCGGAGGAACGTATTGCAAAAGGCAAGCCGGAAAGCGGTTCCATCTTCCTGGATGCATACCAGGACGGCAATAACGTAGTCATCGAAGTAAGGGATGACGGTAACGGCATCGATACCGAGCGTGTACGCCAGAAGGCCATCGAACGTGGTGTAATGACGGAAGAACAGGCTTATGCGGCAGATGATTCCGAGATCATCAACCTGCTGTTTATGCCGAGTTTCTCTACCGCAAAGCAGGTATCGGATCTGTCCGGCCGAGGGGTTGGTCTGGACGTGGTAAAATCCAAGATCGAAGCCCTTTCCGGTGAAGTGGATGTCAAGACGAAACTCGGGGAAGGAACGACCTTCTCCATCCGGCTGCCGCTGACCCTGGCCATCATCCAGGCGCTGATGGTCGTAGTCGGTGGTGAGAAATATGCCATCGCGCTGAGCGGCATACAGACGATCGAAAATGTAAGCCCGAAAGATATCAAGACGGTGGAATCCAAAGAAGTGATCAATCTGCGCGGCACGGTCATCCCGCTGCTCCGTATGGATCATATCCTGGAGACCCAGTCCAAACGCAATCCGGGTTCCGATATGGTGGTGGTGATCGCCAAGAAGGGCGATAAACTGGCAGGTCTGGTCGTCGACGAACTGATCGGGCAGCAGGAGATCGTTATCAAGTCGATGGGCAAGTATATGAACAAGTGCAAATTTATCAGCGGTGCAACGATTCTTGGCGATGGTGAGGTGGCACTGATCATCGACTCCAACGCACTCATTTAATCGTAAGGTGAGGAGAACAGGGCTATGGCAAATGAATTGAGTACAAACGTAAACGAGATCATTCAGTATATCGTTATCCGCATCGGTGATGAGCAGTATGGTATTGATATCAAGTATATTGATAACATCGTTCGTATGCAGCAGATGACGAGGGTGCCGCAGGTGCCGGAGTATTTCAAAGGCGTGATCAATCTGCGCGGTGAGGTGCTTCCGGTGCTGAGCCTGCGTCTAAAGATGGGGCTGTCCAAAGACGAGATCACCAAGGATACCCGTATCATCATCATCAAGATGGAAGCACATGAAGCGATCGGCGTGCTGGTGGATTCCGTCAAGGAAGTAGTCAATCTCTCGACGGCCGAGATCGAGCGCGTCGGCTTTGACCGGGGCGAAGACCGCGGGGCGTATGCAATGGGCATCGGCAAGCATGAAAGCGGGCTGATCACACTGCTGGATATGGATCTGGTATTGCAGGGATTATAAGTGTTTCGGGATATTGAGTGAAGGAGAAACCGTATGGGGGATTCCAATCGAATGACAATCGAGCAGATGTCGGATCAGTATTTTGATGTGCTCAAAGAGATCGGTAATATCGGTGCGGGAAATGCGACCACGGCGCTGTCTACGATGCTCGGGACCCGTGTGGACATGATGGTGCCGAAGGTCCGTCTGATGGAGTTTAAGGAAGTGGGAACGACACTGGGCGGCGAGGAGCAGCTGGTGGCCGGTATTTATCTGGTAGTGAACGGGGATATCCATGGCAGCATTATGTTCGTGCAGAAAAAAGAATCGGCACGGGCGATGGTGCAGAAGCTGATGGGTATGCCGCCGGAAGGAGATGATTTCTCCGAGATGGAGCTGTCGGCACTCAAGGAGATCGGCAATGTGATCACCGGCGCATACCTGAATTCACTGTCTACGCTGACCAATCTTACGATCTATCCGTCGGTGCCGGACATCTGCATCGATATGGCCGGCGCGATCCTTTCCGTTCCGGCGATCGAATTTGGCGCGGTTTCGGACAAGATGCTGCTGATCCAGACGGATTTTGCGGATGATAAGGAAATGTCCGGGTACTTTATCCTGGTACCGGATGAGGAATCCGATGAGAAGATTTTGCATGCGTTAGGGTTTTAGGAGCTGTCAGAATATGGCTGAAGTGATAAAAGTAGGAATCGCAGATCTGAATGTTTGCAGGCCGCCCGATATGATCACGACGATCGGACTGGGGTCTTGTGTCGGGATCGCGATCCGCGATAAGCAGAGCAGGATCGGCGGACTGGTGCATGTGATGCTGCCCAACAGCAAGGAAGTAAAATCCAATGCCAATCTTGCAAAGTTTGCGGATACCGGGATACCGGAACTGGTGCGCAGACTGGAAAAAATGGGTGCGATGCGCAGCCGTATGGTAGCCAAGATCGCCGGCGGCGCGACGATGTTTTCGTTTCAGTCCAAGTCGGAACTGACCGGGATCGGGGATCGCAACGTGGCAGCGACTAAGGTGGCGCTAAAGGCCCTGGGCATCCCAATTCTGGCGGAGGATTGCGGGGCAAATTACGGACGTACCGTGACTTTCAATCCGGAGACCGGGGATTACGAAGTAAAAGCGGTCGGAAAACCGGTGAGAGTGATTTAGGAGGATGGACCTTCGGCAAAAAAGGTCCTGGATTGTGGGAGATATGGAAGATCAGGAGAAAGATCTATATGTTCCGGAGAAACGGAACAATCTGAAAACAAAGCTCCTGCCGTCGTTGTTTATGCTGGCAGGCGGAACCGTGGCATTGGTTTTCTGCCTGCTGCAGAAGGTACCGATGACGGAGCTTTTGCTCATTTTATTCCTTTC